>NZ_JAPQLN010000103.1:0-11056 GCF_028981745.1 Wolbachia endosymbiont of Drosophila tristis
AAATCATAGAAAATACTGTCGAAAAAGGAAGTTTTCTTGTTCGTGTAAAACTCAACACAATGGATTTTCTGAAAAGTTTTCGAGTATATTATATTTTTAATTTGTAGAATAAGGTTTTTTCCTTTTTGCATATTTCACCTAAAAAGGACACATTTTAGACTTCTTTGTTGAAATAAAACAGAAACAAAAGTGCTGTCCCTTGCACTCTTTGGATAATTTAATGATAAAAAATTTGGAGAGAAATTTTATACACAATCTCTGACATTTTTCCTTAAGTTGACGCCATTGTGTGAACGGTTACGGTTTCCCGTCTTCACCATGCTATATAGAAAAAAGTCTGGATTCCAATTTGCATGACAATATGGGGTATCTGCTTCTTTCATCCCAGTGGGATCTTTTATTCCATTTTATCAACAGTTTGTTTTGCAGTATCAAACAATTTTAATCCTATAATCCCGAATGTAACTAAAATAAAGCATATTACTTCGAATAAATTAACTGGTTCATCAAATAGGTAAACTCCAAGTATCGAAGCTCCTATAGCGCCCACTCCAGTCCAAATTGCATAGCATACTCCGATAGGTATAGAACGTGTCGCGAGCGAAAGTAAATATGTACTAAGAGCCATGGAGAGTATGCTAATTATTGATGGTACGAGATGAGTAAATCCATAACTATGCTTAAGTGTTATGACCCAGAACACTTCAATTAGTGACGATAAGAGTAAATATATCCAATTCATGCATAAATTTTTAGGTTTAAATAGAGAGCTTTAGCCCTATGCTTCCTATTACAATTAAAACGATACATAAAACTTGAGATAAATTAATATTCTCTGTGAAAGTGGTTGCACCAATTATAGTTATTCCAATTGTGCATATTCCAGAGGAAACTGCATAGCATACCCTAATAGGTAGAAAGCATGCTGCAAGAGATAAAAAGTAAATGCTAATGATCATAATTACCAATGTTGCAATCGAAGGCACAACTTTAGTAAAACTGTTACTAAACTTTAGCGTTACAGCCCACAGTATCTCTAGGATACTAGACAGCAACAAATACAACCAGCACATTTTCGTAACATTTCAATCTTGTATTGTAACAGAAATTGTTAGTTAAAACTACATTAAAGTGCAATAGATCTCTCTTTCGGAATTGCTTTAATATCAAACTTAAAACAACATCCTAAAAAACTTTTCTACGAAATTCAATTCCTGCACGTCATTTGCTGCATAAAGTGGTGTAGTTTGTTGCTCAATACCTGGTATTTCTACAAAAACTTTGCCCACTTCTTGACCTTTTTTAATGGGTGCAGGTATCATATCTTTATATTCAATACGCACCTTAATTTGGTCATGCAATTTGCGGTTGTAAGTTATGGTAACATCGTTTGCAACTGTAATAGGCACTTTTCTATCTTTTCCATAGAGAACATTTACTTCCTCAACTACGCTGTCTTTAACGAATATTTTCTTAGTGTTAAAATGATTTAAGGAGTATTGTATCAATCTTTTTGCTTCTTCTATTCGCTCTTTCTCAGTGTTTAAACCATTTACGACAGCAAAAATTCTCCTATCATTTCGTTTTGCAGATGCTACAATGCCGTAACCACCAGCATTTGTATAACCGGTTTTTAAGCCATCAACCCCAATATCGTGAAAAAGTAGAAGATTTTTATTCTTTTGTACAATTTCATTATATGTCAAATATTGTTCGGAAAATAAATCATAATATTCAGGAAAATCGGTGAAAATCCTTTTTGCCAGCATTACCAAGTCTTTTGCGTTCATAAAATGATCTTCATCTGGCCACCCGCTTGAGTTGACAAAATGACTGTCATTCAGATTCAAATTTTGTGCAACTTCATTCATTTCAGCCACAAAATTCTCTTCTGATCCTGCAATGCCCTCGGCTAGTGTTATGCAGGCATCATTGCCTGAGACTATTGTAATTCCTTCAAGTAATTCCCTCACCGTAACGGATTGACCTTCTTTCAAAAACATAGAAGAGCCTCTCCTTTCCCACGCTTTTCTACTTACTCGAAATTTATCCTCCATGTGTATTATTCCAGCTTTTAGATAATCGAAGGCTATATATAAAGTCATTAGCTTGCTCATTGAAGATGGGGCCATTTTTTCATCAGAATTATGGTCAAAAATGAATGAGTCTGAAGCTAAATCTAAGACTACTGCTTGCTTTGCTTTGGTTCTAAACTGGTATGAGTATGAAGAAAAAGGAAGTATAAAAACTAATAGCAAAATTACCAATCTGCTTAACATATCTATAATTTTAAATTTATAGTGTACTAATTAATAGTATAATTTTACAGGGGCATTTCAATAGATCTCTTGCATAAAAATTCCTTGACAAACCTTGCCAGCCCCCTTATCATGAAACTGAAGCTATTTATTTATCTTCTCTATACAGATTAAATGACAAAAAAACTCGCGTATCTGGCGTCTCATGTTTAATTTTTTGCACTATGTGCACCTTATGTCTTTATAAAATTTCTAGGTTTTTACCTAATATAAGCTAAAATGCGCTTATAAAGCATTTAAAACATAAAAAAACGCCAACTTAAAAAATGGATAGTGAATAACTAGCTACCCTAGGGTTTCTTTTGCCTTTTTTTCTGTTTAGTAAATTTCTTAAACATTCATGACTAAAGGTTAGTTGCATTAAAAAGCAGCTAAATCGCGGTTATTAAGCGTTTAGAATAAAAAAACGCCATACTTGAAAGTATAATGTAAGTAATTAGCCAACCACGGGGCTTCTTTTGCCTTTTTTTTCGTTTGGTAAATTTCTTAAATATTTATAGCTAAACGACAACCGTCATCCCGCTACGTGTTAGCGGGATCTATGTTAAGGTATGGCGGTTAAATAAGGGATCTATGTTAAGAGATACCGCGAATGAATCGCGGTATGACGGTTCGCGGCGGGATTCCAGTGTCTGGGCACTGGGATGACAGGAAAAGGGGCTACTTGGATTACAGCAGATCACCTCTTCACAAAGATTTTATCAGTAATACGCATATCAATAATACTCCAATCGCTGAAAGTAAAATCAGTTGTATTGTGTAAGTGGTTTAAATAGTCCCATGCACTATAAGGGTTATCTTCAGGCAGTTTTACTGTGGAATCGTTATCAAGTATGATATTCCATCTTCTATTCCCTATATAAGCAAAAGAAGAAATGTGGTCACTTAATTGAGTTTTACTCTCTAACACATCTTTAACAAATTCTAGGTTTGATAATGAGTTTTGTCCTGTAATTACAACAAGATCATCTACTAGATAGTCATCTACGATCACTTTACCTTCAAAATCAATTACCGAGGTTTTGTTATTATCTTTCCAGAGAGCAAACGGTTTATGCTCATCTATATTAATGTGTAGAGTATTGGGCAAAATTCTGTGAACTCTTACGTGTTTTATCCATCTGCTTACGGATTGTATGTTACCGGCAAGTTTTGAAAGTGATATATACAGGATAGGTTGCGTTCTATCTGTCAAACTTAGAATATCCTTTTTGTTTGTAAATTTATTGCCGCTCACGACTACTTCGTCGATTGAAAATCCACTACTGAGTAATAAACTAGATAGGCAGTCATTGTACCAAGTAAAGTAGTAATTAAATCGATTTATTATTTTATCAAGTGAGCTGTAAAGTATTAGCGTAAGAAAAAGTGCTGTGATAACAACCAAGGCACACTTACGCAAAAAACTCCTTTGGCTTCTAGTAATACTGCTCAACATGACTTAAATCCCTAATATTTTTGTGCTGCAAACTATCTTCAATAATAATTTTAACTAATTCATTAAAATTGATTCCTTTTGCCAATTTTGCAATTTCTGGCACTAACGATAACTCAGTAAAGCCAGGATGTGTATTAATCTCAAGCATTTTTAAAGTGTTATTTTTGGGATTATAACGGAAATCTGAGCGGGAAATAGTTTTGCATCCTAAAAATTGATGTATTTTCAGTGCGTGTTCCAAGGTCATTTTATATATATTGTCAGGAATTTTAGCAGGAAATATATGTTCTGCAAATCCATCTGTATACTTTGCTTCATAATCATAGAATTTATTTTTTGGTCGTACTTCTATAGTGCCAATTGCTTCATCCAGCAATACAGCAGTATGTAACTCTATGCCCGGTATGTATTCTTCTACGATCATCTTTTCCATTATAGTAGAACTATTATTTTTCAGTTCTAAGTAATCCTCGTGCGAGAAAATTATGTACACTCCAATACTTGAACCTTCATTAATTGGTTTTAAGACGTACGGATAATCGATTTTAATATTATTTTTTAGTACATCTTCTCGGCTAATTACATAACCTTTTGGAGTGTCGATATTAAGGGATCGAAATATATGCTTTGACATCACTTTATTTATAGCAACGGCAGAAGCCATAACTCCTGAGTGTGTATATTTTATACCTAAGATTTCCAATAAACCTTGAATGCAGCCATCTTCACCATAAGGTCCATGCAGAGCGATAAAAGCAAGGCCCGGATTAATTTTTTTAAGCTTTTCAGCAATATTGCTGTCAACATCTATTTCTATTGCATTATATGAAAGGCTATCGAGCGCCTTCTTCACTGCTTTTCCGCTCATAAGCGATATTTCTCTCTCACAAGAAAATCCACCACTTAAAATTGCTATAGTTGGAATCATAAGCATTCTATGTTTCGCTATATAGCATACATAATGGTTACATTAAGCTTATTAAATACCTACTTTGGCTAACTATAAACTTTCTTCAAGCACTTTTTTTATCCACTTCAAATAGCGTGCTCTGCAACGGTAGTGGCGTGTTTGCTGCACCTTTATACTGTTCACAGATAAGCTTTTCTAAATCCTCAGCAGATTGTTCTTTTGCTTCTTCTTTTTTCACTACTCCACTAGTTACTAAATCAATTAAGGCTGTAGTGTGTATTATCATTCGATTATTTAGCTCAAATATCTTTTTTGTATCAAGTGAAGAGTTTCTAATTAAGGCAGATAGTGCATGCATATATTTGTCTATATCAGAAAGACTTTTGCTTATATCATAGTTGCTAACTAACATATATTCCTTCAAACGCTCAATTTCTTCTGGAGTAAACTTGTAAACTTCATCAAGTTTCCTTATTAAAGATATAGTAAGTATTCTACTTAGAACTCTCAATTCTCTAATAAATTGTACTCCTTCTCCTTCAGGATAAGACATTTCTTCTTTTTTATATTTCTTAAATAATTCTTGATCATAAGACTTTCTGAGATCTGACGTCATTGCCAATGCTAACTCTTTTGAACCTAGCTTAAAAACTTCGTTGAAGCTGCTTGCGTTGGCATCTTGTGCACTGCCTGCAGTAATTCCACAACTCCAAGAAATCTTTTCAAACAAGCTATGATACTCTTTTATCATCTCTTCCAGCAATATTTTAATATCATCTTCGGTTCACTCTACTGTTGATAATAGATCACATGCTTTTTCAAGATTACCGTTCGCTTGAAAAAGTAACCCTTCAATCTTTTTAATGGTTTCTCTTTTATTTATACTCATAACTTACCCCCAAGATTTAATGCTAACAGCTAGTTTTATAATCAAATATTTCAAAAGTCAATAAGCCTTTTTCCTTAATCCTTAAATTAATCGATACTAATTTATCAGCATAACAACTTAGATAACGCAACTATTTTCAGCAACCAAAAACAACAACCCTGAAATACAAAAAGTTTCTTTTCCTTCAGTAGCATTATTCTAAATTTTCATCAAAATAAGCTGTTTTATCCTTTTTTTCCTTATACTCTTCTGCAGTGTAGAGGGGTTGCTTTTTAGCTGTGATATTTGGCCACTTTTGTGAGTATTCTACATTTATATCGTAAAATAACTTGAAAGTTTTTTGTTCGCTGCTCAGCAACTCTTCATCTAGTTCTAAAATATCTTTTATGGAATCATCAGTTACAATTGCATCTACTGGACACTCAGGTATGCACACTCCGCAATCAATACATTCATCTGGGTTAATCACGAGCATGTTTTTGCCTTCATAGAAGCAGTCAACGGGACATACTTCCACGCAGTCTGTATATTTACATTTTATGCATTTATCTGTAACAAAATGGGTCATAAAACACTGTATATTTGCATTATCTTGGGTACACTAAATTGATAAGAAATTCAAGCTTTTTATGAAGATAAATAAATTGAACAACAAAGAATTAGAAGTATGGTTAAGCCTGGCTAGAACCATAGGACCAATAAAGTTTTTTAGTATACTAAGAACACACGGATCGCTAGATGAGGTGCTAAAATATCTCAATAGGGTGGCTAATGATAAGGTGTATGGCATTCAAGATGCACGAGAAGAAATCAATAATGCAGAAAGAATTGGAGCTAAAATTATACCCGCATGTGACCCAGATTACCCTGATCTTTTAAGAAATATCCCTAGTTGTCCTCCTGTAATAACTGCGCTTGGTGATATATCATTATTAAGCCGTGAGATAATTGCAATAATCGGTGGGCGTAACTCTTCAATGAATGGAAGAAATTTTGCCAATAAGTTGGCACTTGATTTAAGCGAAGCTGGTTTTATTATCGTTTCTGGACTTGCAAGAGGAATTGATACTGCAGCAAACAGTGTAATATACAAAAATCATCCCACTATTGCTGTTACAGCAAGCGGAATTGATGTGGTGTATCCAAAAGAGAATTTTGATCTATACAAAAAAATCACTGGGAACGGTGGGTTAGTAATTACTGAGCTTCCATTTGCTACTAAACCAAAGCCTCAGTATTTTCCTCAAAGGAATCGAATTATATCTGGCCTATCGCTAGGTGTTGCAGTGATTGAAGCATCGAAACGTTCTGGCTCTCTAATAACAGCAGATTTTGCTTTAAATCAAGGGAGAGAGGTGTTTGCAGTTTCTGGTTTCCCTTTAGATTCACGCTGTAGTGGTAGTAATTATTTAATTAAAAACGGTGCTAAGCTTATCGAATCCGCTGATGACATAATAGAGAGTATTAGGTTTAGTTTACCTCCGCAGCAAAAAAACCTATTTGATGTTGAGTACCATTTTGTTAACCAAAAACAAGAAAAATTACAACAGGCAAAATCTGTTATAGTTGATCATATTAACTCTGTACCTGTTGATATAGATGAACTTATATTAGCAAGCGGACTTTCTACCAACATAGCTCTAATGGCTCTTTTAGAACTAGAGTTGGAAAACAAAATAGAGCGTTCACCGGGGAATAAAATATCGTTAATTTTCTAGATTACTTTAGCTATACTAGATGCTCGTACAGACATATGCTTGACACTGAAATGATGCCATTTGTTATAGGATTCTTAGTTGCTGATTTTAGAATTGATAAGAGAAAACTTTTTTTCAACTTGTTGTATAATTTTATAAAAGTGATCGAAATCTAAGCTTGCACTGCCAATTAAAACTCCTGATAAATTTGAGATACTGAGCAAATTTTCTATATTTTCTGAACTGACTGAACCACCATATATAATGTGTTTTTTACTAGTACACAATTTTATTACCTCTATCACCTTAGCAATTGCATCATTATTTGGCACATGACCTGTGCCTATTGCCCATATTGGCTCATATGCTACGGTATATTCACCGTGTGTTGGCAAACGGTTTTTGCATTGATATTCTATTACTTCTTTTGTTTTTTCATTCTTATAATCTTCTGAATTTTCACCCACACAGATAATTGGGTGTAAGCCTGATTCTATTGCTATTTCCGACTTAAGTTTTATTTCACTATCTTTTTCATTAGCCCTTTCAGAATGCCCAAGTATTACGTAAGTACACCCTAGTTCTTTTAACATTTCTGCACTAATTTCACCTGTGTAAGAACCGAACTTTTTATGATGGCAATTCTGTGCTCCTATATTAATATTATTGTTCAACTCTATACTGCTTGGAAATGACGTAAAAGGAGGGCAAATCACTAGCTTAGAGGTAATTTCGTTGCTCTTGTTGTTAAGTTTGCCTATAAAGTCAACAAATGAAGAACGCATTCCATTCATTTTCCAATTTGCTACTATTAAAAAGGACATCAACTTTACTTATATGGGCGAGAGTGCCGGCTGTCGGACTTGAACTGACAACCTACTGATTACAAGTCAGTTGCTCTACCAATTGAGCTAAGCCGGCGTTAAACACATTAATAATATACAATTATCAATGAATTTTCGTCAACTAATTTTTAAAATACTGTATAATGAAAATAATATGAAAAAATTTTTACTGAAGCCAAAAAAGAGTCTAGGGCAAAATTTTATTTTATCGAGTGAGATAACAAAAAAAATCGTCGCTTTAGCTGGTAGTCTGGAAAATTTTAATGTCATTGAAATTGGTCCTGGATATGGTGCATTAACAAGAGAAATATTGGTGCATAATCCAAAGTCTCTACTTTCTATAGAAAAAGATAGAGATTTAGTAAAACACCATGACCAACTGCTAAATGAGCATCAAGGAAAGTATAGAATTATAGAAGCGGATGCACTGCATATTATAGAAGAAGAGCTGATAGAGCGCCCAGTTAAAGTTATTGCTAACTTGCCTTACAATATCTCGGTAGCGTTATTTTTAAAGTGGTTAGATAGTATAAAATTTTTTACGAGTTTGACATTAATGTTTCAAAAAGAGGTAGCAGATCGCATTACAGCAAGACCCAATTCTAAAGATTATGGTCCTCTATCAGTGCTAAGCCAGTTACTATGCGATATAAAAAAGGAATTTGATATTGAACCTAAAGAGTTTTTTCCAAGACCAAAAATACATTCTTCAGTAATTACAGTAAATCCTTTGCCTACCCCAAAGTTTGTAGTAAACTTGGAAACCTTAATAAAATTAATACGTGCTGTTTTTGCTCAAAGAAGAAAGATGCTGAGAAATAGCTTGCAAAATATAACGAACCACGCTGAAACTGTCCTTGAAAACGCTAAATTGAGTGGAAATGAACGTCCAGAAAACTTAACTATTGAGCAGTTCTGTTTGCTGGCAAATAATGTAGAATGCTTATTGTGCAATAAAATGTATTAGCAACTATATAGCTTTTCTATCTCCTAAAAACAGTTAGAGCTATACAATTAAAGGCTCCTAGCTAATTTTGCCTATTGCAATTTAATTAATTGGCGTATAAGCTTTAAATAAAGCCTATGAAAAAAATGGAAGCTTGTTATTCGTTTGACGATATACTTCTTTTGCCAGCCTATTCTAATATATTGCCTTGCGATGCAGATACAAAAACTTATTTAACAAATAGTATAGAACTAAATATCCCTCTCATATCCTCTGCAATGGATACTGTTACTGAATCGGGCTTTGCAATAGCTATTGCCCAACATGGAGGGATAGGTTGCATACATAAGAATTTATCAATAGATGAACAAGTTTTAGAAGTGAGAAGGGTGAAAAAATATGAAAGTTGGATCGTGTATAACCCAATTACGATTTCACCGGATAAAACAGTTGCGGAAGCAATTTCATTAATGAGAGAGCACAATTATTCTGGCATTCCTGTAGTCGATCAACGCAAGTTAGTTGGAATTTTAACTAACCGAGATGTGAGATTTATTGAAGACCAGAACATGAATGTAAAAGTTTCCGAAGTGATGACAAAAGATAAGTTAGTGACAGTGCGGGAGCAGGGAGTGAATAGTGCCTCAGCAATGAAATTGTTGCATGAAAATAGAATAGAAAAGCTTTTGGTCGTAGATGAAAATTCTTGTTGTATAGGTTTAATTACGGTTAAAGACATTGAAAAATACAATAGATACCCAAATTCATGTAAAGACAGTAAAGGGCGTCTCAGAGTTGCCGCTGCAATTGGCACTGGTAAAAAAGATGGTATAGACAGATGTGAAGCTTTGATCGGAGAAGAAGTTGATGTAGTTGTTGTGGATACTGCTCACGGTCATTCCGAAAACGTTATCAATACCATTAGGGAAATAAAAAAGATGTATCCTAATACGCAATTAATTGGCGGAAACATTGCAACAAAGGAGGCTGCTGAAGCGTTGATTGATGCGGGTGTTGATGCAGTGAAGGTTGGAATAGGACCAGGATCAATCTGTACAACCAGAATAGTTACAGGTGTTGGTGTGCCACAATTCTCTGCAATCAAGAATGTTGCAGAGGCGTGTAGAGCAAGAAACGTCAGACTAATTGCTGATGGTGGGGTAAAATACTCAGGAGATGTTGCAAAAGCTATTGCAGCTGGTGCTGACTCTGTGATGATTGGTTCGATTTTTGCTGGCACTGACGAAAGCCCAGGTGAGATTATTATGTATAAGGGCAGAGCATATAAAGGCTATCGAGGAATGGGATCTATTAGTGCAATGAAACGAGGTTCAGCTAGCCATTATTTTCAAGATAAAGATTCAAAACTCAAATTAGTTCCACAAGGAGTGGAAGGAAGAGTTCCATTCAAAGGTCCAGCTTCAGGAGTAATCCATCAATTGATTGGCGGATTGCAAGCTGCAATGGGGTATACTGGTAATAGGAATATAGAAGAGATGAAAAAAAATTGTAAATTTGTTACTATTACTGCATCAGGATTAAGAGAGAGTCACGCTCATGATATAGTCATTACACAAGAAGCTCCAAATTATGCTTATCAAACGTCCAATTTGTCAACCGATTCGGAGTAGTCCAGAAAAAGTAGAGAGAAAGTTAAGACGTTTTTGGAGTAAAATAAAACGTTTTTTCAAAATATGACAAATAGAAGAGAATATACAGCAGAATTCAAATTAGAAGCTGTTAAGCTGGTTAAAGAAACAGGTCAAGCAAGTACAAAAATAGCAAAAGATCTAGGTATAGATGGCAGTATGTTAAGTAAGAAAATATGATGGAAAAATGTCTGTAGCATACGCATTTCCAGGCAAAGGCTCCTTATGACAAAGAAAGATTTGATCTAAAAAAAGAGCTAATAAGAGAAAGAGACATCTTAAAAAAAGCCCTGGGCAAAGAAAAAGAGTAAAGTATTCTTTTATATAGAAATTGCTATAAAACACAGGAACTATGTAGGGTTTT
>NZ_JAPQLN010000104.1:0-14971 GCF_028981745.1 Wolbachia endosymbiont of Drosophila tristis
TTTTTCTTCTACTATATTTTGTAATTTCATAATTCATTTTCTCAAAAATTCCCTGCTTCTTCCATTGCCTGAACTGCTCATACACAGTCTTCCATAGCGGAAAATCATTTGGTAAATACCGCCATTGACACCCTGTACGCAATACATAGAAAATTGCTTCTAATATTTCTCTTTTGCTATACTTTGGCGGCCTTCCTCCTTTCTTGTATGATACTCTGAAGTGTTTTTCTATTCTTGCCCATTCCCTTTCGCTTAGATCTGTTGGATACTTTTTTCTCATCTTTACCCCGTACTAAAATTTCAGATATTATAGCCTTTTACTTGTTTCCGGACAACCTCTAATACCTTTTCCCTCTAATTTCAAATTAGCTTCTAAGATTTTCCGTATTGTGTCTTTTGTAAACTTTCCATCATGCTTTGATATTTCGTTTGTATCCTGAAAATTTGGAACTCCTTTGAATAACAAAATTCTTTCTGCCAACTTGTTTGCATGTTCAAGTTCTTCGTTAAGCTCATTTTTTACCTTTTCTGCAAATCTATTAATTCCATTGTTTTTGAGAATCGCAAAATGCAAAAGATACTGGCGTACAGAAGTTAGCTCATTGGTCAATAATTTGTTCAAATGTTTTACTATCTCTTCATTCATAATCTTCCCTTAGTTCAATTCATCAGCATAATTTATATGATAACGATAGTTATAGCAACTCATTTAATATTTCCTTTGATAACAACCGTATTAAATAGCATGTCGTGGTATGTCTGTTTTTTCTTAGAGAAGCAAGCAACTAGATACCAGCAAAGAGTGAGCAGCACCGTTAATATAGTGAGTAGCACTATTAATATATCGAAAGCGTTTATTAACACGTCCTGTTCTTGGAAAAGCTCGATGAGGACAACTATTATGTTATATAATAGAGAAAGAAAAAACTGAGAAATGCTTCTATCAAATGCTAAACTCAAATCTATTTTAGAACCGTCCAAGCTTATGGTATGTATGTTCATTAATTGCTGACCAGGAGTTGCTTGGGCTTTTGAAGATATAAAATATGTGAAGTAACTGCAATCTATACACATAGATGAAATTAACGGAAAATTCTTTAACAATAGTCTGATTAATAAGTTTGGAATTAATAAAATTGCTCTATCTATCAAATATGCGCAAAAGCGTCTTATTATACTGGCAATCTCTGTAACAGTGGTCATTACCTATCTTCTAAATACTTTATTATAAAATCTGTAAGTTTATCAAAATGTTGAAAACATAACAAATCTTCATAACCGCTTATTGATTGACCGTATATAATAGGTAAACAATTGGCATTTTGTGCACACAGAACATCTGTGATGCTATCACCAACGAAAAACACATTTTCTCTATTTATAGGCAACGTACTCTCTTCTAGTGCAAATAGCAGTGGGGTTGCAGATGGTTTATCTTCTGCAGTATCGCATGACCCAACCACTCTTTCAAAGTAGGAATCTAGTTTAAAATAGGCAACTTCTTTACGTAAATTAGTATTTTTCTTATTACTTACTATTGCTAGATAAATATTGTGGCTTTTCAGTGTCTGCAACATTTTCTCTACTCCTTGATTCAAAGCAATGTTTTGCAATAGTGCATCATCTAAATATTGTTGATATATCTGATTCGCTTTTTTCCACTGATCGCCAAATAAATTGACCATATAGCTCTTTCTCGACTCATGGGAATTTCTATCAGCAGCTTTATTACTATACCCCATTGAGTTTATGGTATGCTTAATAGCATTAAAAATATTATCTTGAGTGTCAACTAAGGTATTATCCCAATCGAATACTACTGCTAATGAGCTATCTTTCATCTCTTATGTAATTATACATTTTAACTTAATAAGTAAATAGCATTTTAATGAAAAAGATATAAATAGGACGCCCTTGATAAACACTTTTTACCACAAGTTATGTTAACTGTTTTTTATATAATTAGCTAATATACTGATTATATGATATGTTTTAATAGGTAACAGGTATGGCCCAGACATCTAAAGAAAGTGTTGAAAAAAAGTTTAAAGATGTTTTTGAACGTTCTCCAGGTGCTTTTCCAGAAGGTACCTCATTAGAAAAGAAGGTTAATTATATCGCAAAAGGAACAGAGGCTCTAAAAGCTGTGAAAAGTAAGGAGCTTGAGAACAAAATGAAAAACGTTGCAGAATTGAGTCAGAAATTTGAAAGTCAAAAAGGACGTGCAGATGAAAAAGTACGTCAAGATTTTGAAAGAATTGCTGAGCTTGACCAACAATATAAAGGGAAGGGCATCTTCACAAGTGAAAAAGTTGCAGAGCCAAAAAGTGACAAAAAACTCCAAGACACTCCGAGAAAAACTACAACAGCAGTTAAAGACCTTGAACATAATACACAAAAAAAGACTACTGAAGCTTCTGTGCAAACAGCATCAGAGCACGATTCACAAACCGTTAATCCCTCAGTAAGCAAGAGTTCTGTAAAAGAGAAGCTCAACACTGAGCCGGACAAAAAAGATAACACGCCTCAACCACAAGAAAATCAAAAAGAAGAAGGGTTTTTGAGTCTTCTGAAGCGCTTTGTTAAGAAAATATTAGAAAAATTTTTAGGTGAAGGTGAAAAGGATGTAGAGAATGCTCGTGGCATGAAAGAAGATGCTCAAAGAGATACGTCAAATAACGAAGAGCAACAAAAGAGTAAGCAGCTTGATGAAATTTTAAAGGACAAAAGTGTAAGCGAGGGTTTGAAGCAGGCAACAAAGCTTGAAAACCCGGCAATAACGCCTGTTAATACTCCTAAAGTGAATGAAGTAAACACGGGTCGTGAAAGGTGATCCGCTTTCAAGCTTCATTATACCGCCACAAACCGTCATACCGCCGCGGTATCTCATCCGCTAACAAGTAGCGGGATGACACCATTTGTTGTATTTAACAAAGTTCGTACTTAGCTTTATGTTAGCTATAAACATTAAGAAATTTACCAAGCGAAAAAAAAGGCAAAAGAAGCCCCAGCTAATATCTATTTTAGAACATTGGCGTTTTTTAAGTCTTAAACACTGCAATTTAGCTGCTTTTAAATGCAACTCACCTTAGTTTAAATGTTTAAGAAATTTACTAAGCAGAAAAAAAGGCAAAAGAAACCCCGTGTTAGCTAGTTGTCACTCCCTAATCCTGCAAATTGGCGTACTATACTGTCTTAAACGACTTATAAGCGCGTTTCAGCTTGTGTAGGTAAAAACCTAGAAATATTGTGAAGACATAAGGTGCACATAGTGCAAAAAATTAAAAATAAGACGCCAACTACGTTGTTTTCTTGCTGTTTAATCTGCACAGATGAAGATAACTGAATACCTTCAGTTTCATGATAAGGGGGCTGGCGGAGTTTGTCAAGTAAGTTTTTTCGTTTCTAACGGTTGTTGCCAAAAACTATGCAAGAAGTCTATTGACAGGTGATTAAATTATAATGTAGCCTATCGCCGTATATCCGGGGGTGGGTTGTTGTGAGGCTTTTTCACTTTTTATTCTTGTTAATGTGTTTTTCTCTGTATTACTATGCGGGTTTTATATTTTCGCCCTGCCCAAAAGCTACGGTTTGCTTTTCACCTGGAGAAGATTGTGCTGTACCGATAATCAACGTAATAGATCAGTCTAAAAAATCTATCTTAGTTCAAGAATATACATTTACTCTTGGAACAGTTGCAAAATCTTTGATTAATGCTAAAGAACGCGGTGTTGATGTTAAAGTCATCTTAGATAAATCGCAACTCTACTCAAAATATAGTGTTATAAATGAATTATTTTCAGGTGGAGTACCAATTTGGATCGATGATAAGCCAAAGATTGCTCATAATAAGATAATGATTGCTGACAATCAAAAAGTCATCACAGGGTCATTTAACCTTAGTAAGACAGCTAAAAAAGGAAATGCTAAAAATTTATTAATTATTACAGATTATCCTGAATTGATTCAGCAGTATGTGAAAAACTGGGAGGCACGAATGTCACAATCTTACAAATACGCTCTCGATTAGTTGGGAGCGCTTGCTCAAAATCAGTTTTAAAAACAGCAAGGGAGAGCTTTTTTGATTGATTGGCATAATGATTATGATATAATGAACTAAAAATTTAAGGAATAAAGTAATGGATTATATAAATGATGCTGCCGGTAGCTACACTGCTATTCATGATTTTTTTCAAAACAACGGTGTTGGAGATTACAAAGTTCAATGCAATTATGGTGGGGTGCCGTATGCTACTGATGAGTACGTGCATTCTGGCGATAAATTTTGGAGTAATAATTTCATAGACTCACATTTTGGCAGGGAAATAAAAATGTATCCTCAAAGTGAACTTTTAGCTAAAGAATATGCTGGAAATACGTTGCCAGTTTCAATATCACTAGATAAGGATTTAATAAAAATGAAGGAATGTCAGAAAAAAACGAAATTTGTGGAACTAGAAAGGGAGTCAGGTGATTTAGTGCATGATAAGCAAAAGTATGTAAAGTGTTACACAACAAAGCTATCATATGATGATGTACATATTTACAATAACGATAAAGTTTCAACATTTAGCATAAAATACGACGTGCCAAATGATCCGAAATACAGTTTAAATATAACATTTACAAAGGTTAATGATAATAAACCAGGATTTTGGCAGAAATTTAAAAATATGTTTTAACGTGACCATTCACTGGTTTTTACTCAATCAACCAACAACAGTTAATATCAAATTTTTATAATTAAAAAATATGCTATTTTTTAAAACTTTCATTCTCATTGACTCTGTCAACTTCACAAAACAACTCTTGGACCGAATGTATCTGGCATAACACCTTTTGGTAACTTGCTACTTCTTTTTTTCCGCATCTCCGACAACAGCCATTGATATTCCACTACATAAGGCTTGATTTTTGGTAAATCAACTTTTTTATGAATAATACTATGCTTCTCCTTAAATTGACCATTTACCCTAAACGCTATTAGCTTCCTTAAAATTTACATTAATGCCTATTTTGCCTAAACTGAAGCGTCTTTTCCAATTTTTTCTAGCATCAACTCAGCAGCTTTTTGTTCAGCAATCTTTTTACTAGAAGCGCATGCAGAAACTTTACCATAATCTTCTATGCAAACTGATATAGTAAATTCAGGATTGTGCGCTGGTCCAGTTTGTTTTACAAGCTCATACTCTGGTAAAGGCAATTTGTTTTTCTGAGTCCACTCTTGCAGTGAGGTTTTAGGATCTTGAGGGGGGGCAAGCATGCCTTTAGCTAGCTTTTCCCAATATTGGATAATAAATTTTTCAACATTTTCAAGCCCGCCATCAATATAAATTGCACCTATTAGTGCTTCAAGCGAGTTTTCTAAATTTTTTAAGTTACATCTCCCTCCATTGCAGCGTTCACTATTATTCATGATGATAAAGCTGCCTAATTTTATTTCTTTAGCAACATTAGCAATGGTGTTGCCACAAACTAAATCCGTCTTTCTTTTTGCCAATGCTCCTTCTTTTTCTTCAGGAAATAGTTTAAACAGTGTGGCAGATACAACCATATTCAAAACACTATCGCCCAAAAACTCTAGTCTTTCGTAGCTTACAATCTGGTTTTTGCTATTCCTTTTATTTACGCTTGGGTGAGTTAGTGCCTCTTCTAATATTGCATAATTTGTAAATTTATAATCAATGATCTTAGATATTGCATCATTCAAACTCTTCATACCCATTATTTAAAAGAAAAGCACTTTCTACCACCTTTATACCAGAGAATTAGTTTTATTTTATTAAAATAATACCACCAACTTTCAAAATTAATGTATACAACCCACCACCTCATTAATGTTACTAAATCCATCTCTCCTTATTAGTTCTGCAAGTTCTAGATTAATTTTGTTTACAACTTGAGGTCCGTGGTATATGAGAGCAGTGTACAACTGCACCAAAGAAGCTCCTGCCTTTATTTTTTTATATGCATCAGCACCACTTGAGATTCCTCCGCACCCTATCAATAATATTTTGCCCTTAGTAAATTTGTACATATCGCCCAATAACTCGGTTGAAAGTTTAAACAGCGGTTTGCCACTCAACCCACCACTCTCATTATGGTGAGAATGCAGATTATCTCTACTTACCGTAGTGTTGCTTACTGTTAATCCGTCAATCTTATATTCCAACGCAAGCTCAGCGATATTTTCTTTCGTTTGCTGATCTACATCTGGTGAGATTTTTAATATTATTGGTATGGATTTAGAATTATCAATTGATTTTCGGGTTAGAGTTACGGATTTCAACAATTCCGATAATTCTTGCTTATTGTGCAGATTGCGTAAATTAGGCGTGTTTGGGGATGAGATGTTCAGCACTATATAATTGCTCTTTCCATATACTATCTTTATTAAGTCAACATAATCGCTGATTTGGTCCTTTGATGTACTGTTTTTTCCTATGTTGATGCCAAAAATGCAGTCATCAAGCTTGGTTTCACCTATTTGTTTAAGAAAATAGTCTATTCCTTTATTGTTAAATCCCAATCTGTTAATTACCCCTTGATCTTTAATTAACCGAAAAATTCTTGGCTTTTTGTTTCCATATTGTGGATTACGAGTTACAGTACCAGTTTCAATAAACCCAAAACCAAATGAGAGCATAGGCCTTATAACTTCTGCATTCTTGTCAAAACCTGCAGCCAGACCTACGGGGCTTCTGAGCTTATTACCAAAAAAATTCACACTCAAAGATTCTGGTAGCTCTATAGGATTCTTATAAGGCATTTTCTTTAATGCCATAATTGCCAAAGAGTGAGCAACTTCGGGCGGTAGTAAAAATAGTAAATTACGTTTGTAAAACACTTTGCTTATTTTTAGTTTATTTTTTACCATGAAACGCTATAAGAGTATAACCATAACTTGAAAAGAAATTGATTTTACTATGGACAAGCTTTCTCTATAGGTTACACACTTAAAGCTACTGTTAACTTTTACAAGATATAGAGAATGAAAGAGGCCGGGACCGGAATTGAACCGGTATAAAAGGATTTGCAGTCCTCCGCATAAGCCATTCTGCCACCCAGCCGTTTTTTATGTGTAGATATCCATTATATCTTTTAGCATAGATAAAGCCTCCTCCCTTTTGCGTTGAAAAGTGTTACGTCCAATGATTGAACCATTACCGCCACCCTGCTTAATTTCTTTCGCTTCATTGTATATGTTATCTACTTCCTTCGATTCACCACCAGAAAAAACTACTATTCTTTTCCCTGCAAAACAAGACCTTTTAACATATTCAATTCTTTTAGATAATGATTCAATATTTTCTGTTTCTATTTTCTCCCTTTCCAAATATTTAGTTGGAAGTTTTACTTTTATTATATTAGCGCCAAGCAAAGCTGCCATGTGCGCAGCATAGGCAATAACATCAACTGCTGTTTCACCTTCTTTGGAAATCCCTTCACCGCGTGGATAAGACCATAGCACTACTGCAAGTCCATAAGATTTGGCTTCAGCTATGATTCCACGGGCTTCCTCCATCATATCGAAACACTTAGCAGAACCAGGATATATAGTAAATCCGACAGCTAAGCATCCCAAACGCAGCGCATCTTTCACAGAAGAGGTTATTGCCTGATCAGAGGTTAGATCCTTTGAATGTAAAGAGTTGGAACTATTAAGTTTCAAAATAAGTGGGAGCATTCCAGCATAAGTTGCAGCACCAGCTTCAATCATACCAAGTGGAGCAGCATATGCACTTACTCCCGAATCAACCGCAAGCTGAAAATGATAATGTGGGTCATAAGCATCAGGGTTAACTTCAAAACTTTTAATTGGACCATGCTCAAATCCTTGATCTACTGGCAGAATCACTAACTTGCCAGTGCCGCCAAGCTTTCCATGCATGAGAATACGAGTAAGATTTGCTTTTACCCCAGGGTTTTCACTTTCGTAGTAGCTTAGGACTTGTTTTACTTTATCACTTATCACTATAATTCAAATTGAATTTAAGTTATAGATTGTAACAAAGATGAAGTTCAATACAAGGATTTTAAACTATATCAAAAGCAATTTTATTTTCTACTTTATTCATATAGATTCTTAATTTCTTTCCTTTTATTAATTGACGATTCAGTATTTCTTCCGCTAAGTAACTTTTTATCTCTTTTTCAATAAGTCTCTCTATCGGACGTGCTCCCATTTCCTTACTATAACCTGTTTGTGCAAGATAAGATTTCACTTCATCTTCTACCAAGCAGTTTATGCCTTTTTGCGTCAGCTGCTTTTTCAGTTCCTGAATAAATTTATCTACAATATGCAGAATTATATCCGCATTTAAGTCAGAAAAAGAAATAATCGCATCAAGACGATTACGAAATTCAGGGCTAAAAACCTGTTCTATCGCTTTTTCACTATCACCAGTGTTAAATTTTTTATGCCCAAAGCCAACAAAACTTTTGCTGCGTTCAGCTGCTCCTGCATTAGTTGTCATAATTAAGATTATATTGGAAAAGTTAACTTTACGTCCGTAAGTGTCTGTAACGCAACCATAATCCATAATTTGTAGCAATATATTATAGATATCGCTATGAGCCTTTTCAATTTCATCAAGCAGCACAACACTATATTGATTATTAGATACAGACTCTGTGAGTAATCCACCCTGATCATAACCTACATATCCAGGAGGAGAACCAATCATCCTTGATATCGTATGAGACTCAATATATTCGGACATATCAAAGCGTATAAGATTCATGCCCATGCTTTCTGCTAATTGTTTTGCTAGCTCGGTTTTACCAACACCGGTTGGCCCTGCAAAAAGATAATTTGCTAAAGGCTTATTGTAATTTCTCAACCCAGATTTAGCAATTTTAATAGAATTAACAAGAGATTCTATTGCCTGCTCTTGGCCAAAAATCACCTTCTCTAGATTAGCTTTTAAAGACTTTACTTTCTGCAAATCATCAGATTCAGATCCGCAAGGCACATTTGTAATTCTAGTAATGGTATTCTTAATATCTCTACTATTTACAATTTTACCCCTGTTTCTTAGCAATTTACAATATGCCCCTGCCTCATCAATAACATCAACCGCTTTATCAGGTAATATTCGCCCAGTAATATACTTATGCGAAAGTTCAGCCGCAGACCTAATGGCATTCTTTGTATAATATACTCCATGATACCCTTCATAGTAGTGCTTTATACCATCTAGTATCTTTATCGTTTCGTTAACAGAAGATTCCTTAACATTAATTTTTTGAAACCTCCTCGCTAATGCTTTATCTTTTTCAAAACTATTGCTGTATTCTCTATATGTAGTTGCACCTATACAACGCAGTGTACCTCTTGCAAGCGCAGGTTTGAGTAGGTTACCTGCATCAAGAAAGCTACCACTTGTAGAACCTGCTCCAATGATAGTGTGTATTTCGTCAATAAAAAGGATAGCACCTGGTTTTGCCTCAATCGCTTTTATTATAGATTTTATTCTCTCTTCAAAATCACCTCTATAGCGTGTCCCTGCAAGGAGTGCCCCTAAATCCAAAGCATAAATTATACTGGACCTGAGCGCACTTGGAACACTGTTTTCAATGATTTTGAGTACCAAACCCTCAACTATTGTGGTTTTGCCAACACCTGGATCTCCAACATATAAAGGGTTGTTTTTTCTACGCCTCAATAATATTTCTATAGTGCGATTTAATTCATAATCACGACCAATAACATAATCTATTTTTTTGCTTCTTGCATAGTCATTTAAATTTTTACAATAACTTTGTAGAATTTCCTCATCTTTTAGTAGCTCACCTTTATTTACTGTAGTAGGAGCATCATTATTTTTATCAAGTTTTACTTTATGATTAGTGGTGTATTCATCTATATCGTTAGAGTATTTCATGTTAGATATGTGGTAAATCAAATTGGAATCTTTCGCACTTTGTTTCTGCAATAGATCTTCAACGTATAAATCTTGCCCAGACAAAATTTCTACTAGAACACTTGCTCCATTTATTTCTTTTTTCCCCAAGCTATGAGCCCGTATTATTGCTCTGTGTATTATGCATTGAAACATTGAGCTAGGTTTAACTCCACTGATAATCAATTCAGAACTGCTTTGTAAAAACCCTTTTATATTATTATTATAATCATTAGCCTTAATATTGCATCTTGATAGAATGTTATCCATACTGATGATTTCATCGGCTCTGATATTACATCTTGATAAAACGTAATTTACATCCACGTCTTTAGTTAACGCCAGCAATAAATGTTCTACTTTCGCATATTTAAGATTAAAATTAGAAGCAATGAATAGTGCTCTATTCAAACTTGCCTCTAAGTTTTTGGAAATCATCTCCTATTCTCTTTAAAAGTGGGAACTCATATATAATGAATAGCACACAATTATTAAAAAAATTGAAATCCAGCAGTTCGCTGTAGCCAATTTGAATCCCACTCTGGATCTACGTCATAGCACCGCAATATCTCAGCATAGATTCCGCTAATGAGTAGCGGAATGACGAGTTTTACGCTTATCAAATTGTAGGTAAATCCTATTTAATACGCTTTTTCTAGTACTCTGCTTTTCTTCTTAAATGCATTGATCTTTTTTCTACCGTATTTAGTCTTTAACGTACTTGGCCTTTTAAAGACCTTTTTGCTGTTACGTTTTTTAAATTGCACACTACAATCAAAATTTAGCTCTCCTTCTTTGTCTGCCAGTGCAGGCAGTCTTCTCTTATCTTGAGGTGTAACAAAAGATAGCGCATACCCTTCAGCTCCAGCGCGTGCAGTTCTACCTATACGATGAATATAGTCAGCTTGCGATTGTGGTGCATCATAATTGATAACATGTTGAATGTGGGGAATATCAAGGCCGCGAGAAGCAACATCTGTTGCAACCATGATTTGATTACGGCCACGACGAAAAGAATTAATGACCCTTTCGCGCTTGTGCTGCCTTAAATCACCATGAATTGCTAAAGCGCTATAGTCATCTTTGTGCAATCTGTTAGCTAGCTGATCCGCTCCTCGCTTTGTTTTGACAAAGATAATGATTGATCCTTCGCGCTGACATAGTTGTGTAACAAGCTTTTCATATTTTTCTGATTCTGATGCATAAACAATTTCTTGCTTAATTTTTACAGAAGTTGTAACCTCACAATCAACAGAAATACGTTCTGGTCGATTAAGGTACTTCTCAGCAAGTTTTACTATATCTCCAGGAAGAGTTGCAGAAAACATAAGAGTTTGCCTTATTTTAGGCAAATGCTTCATAATTTCTTCAATCTGAACTCCAAAGCCCATATCAAACATACGATCCGTTTCATCAAGCACAAGAACGCTAACATTGCGAGTAATCAAAGTTTTACGCTCAATATGGTCTATAATACGACCAGGAGTACCTATTACAATTTGTGGTTTTTTCTGAAGCTGATTTAGCTGCCTAAAAATAGGCTCACCACCAATCAACAAAGCGACCCTTAGTGCAGAATTTTGAGATAAGAGTTTTCTTATCTCATTTGTTACCTGATGCGCAAGCTCTCTGGTTGGCACGATGACTAAAGCTGAACCAGTGTTAGGCTCATTCAGCAACTTAGCAACCAACGGAATAGCAAATGCTAAAGTTTTTCCAGTCCCCGTTTGAGCAGATCCGAGAATATCTTTACCTTGTAGCGCTAAGGGAATCGCTTGTATTTGAATCGGAGTTGGGACGAAAAGATTATTTTTATCTAGAGCTTGTCTAAGCGAAGCTGGGAGACCCATCTCATGAAAATTATTCACAATACGTTAATCCTGTTAAAAGACTTCATAATAGATTAATCTTCCAATCTTAAATTTATTGCAGATTTTTTATCTTCTCCGTTTCTACCGCGCTCCTCTTTAACCTCATAACTCACCCTTTCTCCTTTTATTCCCTTCTCTTTATTCTCTCCTTTAAGTGCCTCAGGTCTTATTCCCGAACGTTCCAATGTGCTAATATGTACAAAAACGTCACCCCCTTTACCTTCTGGCTTGATGAAACCATAGCCTTTTTCGGCATTAAACCATTTTACATTACCAAATTCCATTTAAACAACTCCTAAATTATTAACTAACATTACTAATGTGATGAAAAACTTTGAAATTACGATTGAGAATGCTTTAAGCTTAGCTATTGAAACTAAACCTTTATACTCCATAGTCTATTCTTAACATTACATGACAATAATACACAATTGTTGTACTTGATGCAAATAAATTTTTTAATCGTTAAGCGAACCTGCAACCGTCATTTCGCTAACTTTAATCGTTGGTGAATTAAATTGCCCACAAAAAGTTAGATCATCTGCAACGACTAAATTGCTAAACATATCCTTCAAATTGCTAGCAATGGTAATCTCATGTATTGGATACGTTATTTTTCCATTTTCTATAAAAAATCCGGAAGCGCCTTGGCTGTAATCGCCATTGATTAAATTGACACCAAAACCAAATAAATCAGTTACATATATTCCCTCTTTCACTTCCTGAATTAATTCTTCAAACGATACATCACCATTCTCAATGTAGAGGTTACTAGCTGCAGGAATAACTGCAGCATTACTTGCACGAGTTGCACTTCCGGTTGTTTCTGAGTCTAATTTTCTAGCCGAGTATAAGTCTAAAATCCAATTTTGTAATATTCCGTTTTTTACAAATATATTTTTCTTGCTAGTTATCCCTTCTCCATCAAATGGTCTCGATGCTATGCCTCTTGGCAACAATGGATCATCGATAATATTAATTCTATCGTTGAAAATCTGAGCGTTTAAACTACCCCTCAAGAAAGAACTGTTGCTTATAATACTGCTCCCATTTATAGCAGAAGCAAAACTTTTTACTAGCCCTTTTGCTGCTCTTTTTTCAAAAATAACTGGAAATTTACCAGTTTTCATTGTACGTGAATTCAATTGATCAACTGCTCTTTTTGCTGCTTCTTTTCCCATTAACTCTGGCAACTTTAAATCACTAAAATTACATGCTATATCATAATCGTAACCAACCTTCATTTCACTTTCTCTTCCAGCAACAACAGAGACCTGATTAGCAAAGGTTGATTTACTAAACGAGCCAATAAAACCAGAAACAGTCGATAATACTGTATTCACTAAAGCGTATGAAGAAGAGGCTCCTTCAGAATTAGTGATACTCTTATGTGCAAGGGCTGAATTTTCTGCAGCTTCAGCAATTTCTTTTAGGTTATCAACGGTTACAACATTATTATCTGAGATACTTAAATCTGCAGAAGAGATATAATTACTACCATTTACAGCAAAATTAATGCAAGGATCTTCTGGCGCATTCTTTGCCATTTCTACCACTTGGCTTACTGTATCACTCAGATTATTCAAATCGTTTGTAGAAATATACGCAGCTTTGTTTTTACCTGCTATAGCTCTGATTCCTACAGTGCAATTTTTAGATTGTGATATTTGCTCAATTTTTGATAGACGCTGAGAAACTGAAGTCTTATTAGTTTCATATATTGTAACTTCCGCATCTTGATTTTGCTTTTTTATTAGTTTAGTAATATCTGCTGCAATATTTAATATATTCATTTTCTATTCCTTAGATTTCTATAAAGATTCTGCACCACCTATAACTTCAATTAAATCAGTCGTAATCGCTGCTTGACGAGAACGATTATAAAGCAATGCTAATTTGTTCAGTATCTCTTTAGTGTTTCTGTTTGCTGATTCCATAGCAACCATTCTAGCACTATTCTCACTCGTTGCACTTTCAAGTAAAGCAGAGTAAAGAGCAATTACAACGTAATCTTGAACCAAAGATTTTAAAATAAATTCAATATTTTGTGGTTCATACTCATAGCCGTAATCTGTTGTTGGACCAGCCAGAGAGCTATCAATCAAGGATGAGTCTTTACTCCATGGTTTTATTGTTTCCAACATTGGTTTTTGCGTGAAGGTATTATAGAATTTACTATAAAAAACTTTAACTTTATCGTATTTACTTAAATCTATACCATCAACCAAAGCTTCTACGTGCTTTAACGTGATTCCCTTACTATTTTCAATTTTTAAGATACTTTTAGAGTCAAATCTATTTTTACCTACATCAAAAGCTTTTTTACCAAGAAATACAATATCTACTTTTTTGCCATTTGCGATTGACTTATTTACACGCTCTTGACTAAATTTGACAATAGAAGAGTTAAAGTTGCCGCACAAGCCACGATCAGACGCAATAATGAATACTAGGTAAGAACCGTCGTTACTGACATTTAGAATTTTTGCCAGTAATTCTTGATCAACTGATAGCATTAATGAAAAAATAATGTTATGCAGCTTAGATACATATAATTTTGAATTTAATAACTTCTTTTGGCTTTGTAACAACTTTGCTGCAGAAACCATTTGCATTATTTTCGTGGTTTTCTGTACAGACCTAATATTCTTAATTCTTAAGGATAATTCCTTTAAGCTCTTCATTTTGTATACAACCCTGATTTATTAAAATATATAACTGTTAGTGTCTAAAAGCAAGTTTTTTTGACATTAAAACCAAGTCTAGCTAAGAAACTTGCAGGTTTATTGTTTGGAGATAAGGATTATATTAAGAAAGTGCTCTAACTTCAGCAATATCAATGTGAAAGTAGCCTAAGAGGTTGTCCGGAAACAAGTAAAAGGCTATAATATCTGAAATTTTAGTACGGGGTAAAGATGAGAAAAAAGTATCCAACAGATCTAAGCGAAAGGGAATGGGCAAGAATAGAAAAACACTTCAGAGTATCATACAAGAAAGGAGGAAGGCCGCCAAAGTATAGCAAAAGAGAAATATTAGAAGCAATTTTCTATGTATTGCGTACAGGGTGTCAATGGCGGTATTTACCAAATGATTTTCCGCTATGGAAGACTGTGTATGAGCAGTTCAGGCAATGGAAGAAGCAGGGAATTTTTGAGAAAATGAATTATGAAATTACAAAATATAGTAGAAGAAAAA
>NZ_JAPQLN010000105.1:0-29796 GCF_028981745.1 Wolbachia endosymbiont of Drosophila tristis
GGTTTAAAGTACAGCCAAGAAGATGGGTTGTAGAAAGGACTTTTGCTTGGGTTAATAGGAATAGAAGGCTATCGAAGGAGTATGATTTACTCACAACATCCACTGAGAATTTCATATACCTAGCTATGAGTAGGGTTATGTTAAAGAGGGAATATGCTTGAATTTACTTGTTTCCGGACAACCTCCTATAGTATTTTCTAAAACGAATGATAAACGTCTAAAATGGTATTACCAACTAAAAGGTGTAAGTTTGTACATTGATGCATTAGAGGTCTGAGGCGACTTTTGATGGTGTGCCAACAATGCTCTATCGGATTTAGATCTTACTATTACCCACAAATATAAATGTTTGTTGCATAGCTCTTAATGGCATAACTTTTGCTTGAAATAACTGTTTATATGGTGCAATTTACAGCTTTTAGTTGCTAAAATTATAACTCTTAGTTTAATAATTTTAATCTAATAAGCTTTCAGGTTAATAAAATTAAATTATTTGAGTAAATACAATACTATGTTTTTATTTGTGGGTAATAGTAAGGCTTAAAGCAAAATGTAGTACGAACGGTAGGTGGATCTAAAAGATCGAATTACAATCCTGTATACAGCATTTTGCATTATTGTTTGATTATATTTATAGGTACAAAAATGGCTAGAATAATTTTCATGGGAGTAGATGTTTCCAAGGAAGCATTGGACATCTCAATTAATGGCAAGCATAAGCGCATAGCAAACGTGAGTGATGCTATATCTAAGTTTATAGAAACAAATATAGTCGATTTACCCATCAAGTTATGTGTAAGCTGGTGGCTATGAAAAGCTCATTATAAAATTGTTGCAAGATAACTGTCCATAAAGCTCACCCGAATCGGGTATATGCATTTGCCAAAGCTTGCAATCATTTTGCAAAAACTGACAAGTTAGATGCTAAATTACTGGAAAATACGCTGAATTTGTCAGTAAAGACGGTGAAGTAAAAGGATGTATAATTTCACAAAAGCAAGAGGAATTAAAGGAGCTGGGGGCAGTTGAGCGTAATTTAAATGATGCAATTCATGCAAACAAGTGTCGCCTGCAAAGTGCGACGGGAAAAGCTAGAGAATACATAGAAAGACAGATAGGGTTTGCTGAAAAACAATTGAAAGAAATTAGGCAAGACATAGAAGACGCAATAGCTGAATTGAAAGGAAAAAATGAGCTTTTAATCAGCTATAAAGGTATTGGATCAAAGACGGCGAGCGTTCTACTGACAGAGGTGCCTGAGCTTGGTAGATTAGAGAATAGAGAAATTGCATGCTTAGTTGGAGTTGCACCTAAAACTAGTGAAAGTGGAAGAAAAGTTGGCAAAGCTCAAATCAAAGGAGGCAGGTTTTATGCAAGGAAAGCACTATACATGTCAGCTCTTGTTGCTATGCGCCACAACAGAAAAATGAAAGCGTTTTATCAGCGTTTGGTTGATTCTGGCAAAGCTGCTAAGGTTGCATTAGTTGCTGTCATGAGAAAAATTATCGTTTGTTTAAATGCCATGATAAAAAATAACAACTTTTATCTTGACTCTTAAGACGGTAGATGACAGACCATTGATTGTATGGGTTCCATCTGTTATATATAATCTTTTTGAATACGAAGAAAACTGATGAATGAGTATGATATTACGGTTATAGGTAGCGGTCCTGGTGGTTATATAGCGGCAATTAGGGCGGCACAGCTTGGGTTTAAAACTGCAATTGTGGAAAAAGAAAAAAATTTAGGCGGTATATGCTTAAATTGGGGATGTATACCAACAAAATCACTGCTTAGAGCATCTGAGGTTTATAGGCTAATAAAAAGATCAAAAGAGTTTGGTATAGAAGTAAAGGGAGCGAATTTTGATATACAATCAATAGTGAAATACTCAAGAAACGTTGTTGATAAATTGTCAAGCGGTGTTGCATATTTGATGAAAAAAAATAATATCAAAGTTCATCAAGGTTTTGGTAAACTTGCAGGCAATGGTACTATAAAAGTCGTTAGCGATAAGGAAGAACAAGAAATTGTTTCCAAGCATATCATTTTAGCAACAGGCGTGAGGGCACGGAATCTGCCTGGAATAGAGGCAGATGGAGATTTAATATGGAATGCGCAGCACGCTATGACTCCAGAGAGATTACCAAAATCGCTACTAATTATAGGGTCTGGTGCAATTGGAATAGAATTTGCAAGTTTTTATAGTACTTTGGGGGTTGATGTAACAATCATAGAGATAAAGAGCACTATTTTGCCGCTGGAGGATAAGGACATTTCAGATTTAGCACAAGAAATATTCACAAAACAGGGGATAAAAATATATACAAACAGTAGCGTAAAAGCTCTTACTAAAAGTAAAGACTCTGCTCAAGTGCTACTAAGTAGTGGTGAGAGCAAAGAATTTGAGAGGGTGATTGTTGCGGTTGGAATTCAAGCAAATATTGAAAATATAGGTTTAGAAAATACAAAAATTAAATTAAGCCCTTCTGGCTTTATTGAAACGAATGAATGGTATGAAACTAGTGAATCAAATGTGTATGCAATAGGTGATGTAGCTGGCCCACCATGTTTAGCACATAAAGAGAGCCATGAAGCCGTGATCTGCATTGAAAAGATTGCTGGTAAAAATGCTCATGCGTTAAAAAAAGAATGCATACCAAATTGCACTTATTCTCATCCACAAATAGCGAGCATCGGCCTTACTGAGGAACAGGCAATAAAAGGTGGGTATGATATAAAAATAGGAAAATTTCACTCTAACTTTAATGGTAAATCTGTTGCACTCAGTGAAACTGAAGGGTTAGTGAAAACGATTATAGATAAAAAAACCGGAGAAATTCTGGGTAGCCACATGATAGGTGCAGAAGTAACGGAGTTAATTAGCAATTTTGCTCTTGCAAAGCAACTAGAAGGAACAGACTTCGACATAAAATCTACGATTTTTCCTCATCCAACCATTTCAGAGATGATACATGAATCAGTGCTTGCTGCAGATGTTAAATAGTTGAACTAACGTTCCATCGTTTTAGAGTTGTCAATGTCTTGAGTAGTAGTTTGATTAGGCACTTTAGTTTCAATAGATTGATGACCACCAGCATCAGAATTCTGTAACTCTTCTTTCAATCCCTTAGCTGCTTCTTTAACTTCAAGCTTTGCCTTTGGATGAAGATCTTCTGGGCCTTTTCCTTTAGTATCCAAACCTTGTTGTAGATTAGTGCTTTTCATTTTATTATGCTGCTCGTGCTCAGGTAGGTCAACGACCGAATTGAAAAGAATTTTTATTATATTTTTTAGCAGTTCTAAAAAACCTCCGCTTCTGCCTTCTCTTTGTTCTTGAGGTTTATTTTTCTCATTAGGTCCTTTTTTACTATTACTTTTAGGCATTTTTAACTCAACTATCATAACGCTTAATAAAATTCTACGTGCAAATTGTTAAATAACAGTTAACAATCTAGGATTTATTATTTACAGATGGATATTATTTTAGCAACAGGTGGCACAGGTGGGCATATCTTTCCGGCCATAGCTTTAGCAAAAGCACTAAAGACACAAGGATACAATTGCATATTATTCACTGATAAAAAAACAAATAAAAATACCGACATAGAAAGCTACACCTTACCATTACGTAGACCAAGCAGCAACAAATTTAAGCTTTTCCTTTTCTTGATATACAGCTCTATGTTAGCACTGTATCAAGTAAGAAAATTAAAACCAAAATCGGTCATTGGTTTTGGTAGCTATGCTTCTTTTCCAACTCTTCTTGCAGCAAGAGTTCTTTCTATACCTATAATTTTACATGAACAAAACACAGTTTTAGGGAGAGTAAATAGATTCTTTTTCAAGAGTGCAAAATTAATTGCAACCAGCTTTCCGGAGACTAAATATGCAGAGGGCAATAAATGTATTTTTACAGGAAATTTTGTTGATATAAAAGCACAGAGCCATTCTAGCACTGAGAAAATCCTAAATATATTGGTCATAGCAGGCAGCCAAGGTGCAAATTTTTTTGATGATGTAGTAAGCAGCGTAATTTGTGATTTACCTATTAAAATGAAAAAGAAAATTAGAGTGACGCAGCAATGTACGAAGAAAAATGTAAACAAGGTCAAAAGTCTATACAAAAGTGAAAAGATCGATTGTGAATTGAGTGAATTTTTTGATGATATGGAGAATAGACTGGCCAATGCTCACTTGGTAATTAGCAGAGCAGGAGCAACTTCAATAGCAGAGATCACTCTTGCTAGGCGTTCTGCTATATATATTCCTTACCCTTACTCAAAAGATAATCACCAATTTTATAACGCAAAATATATTGAAGACTCGAGAGCAGCTATAATAGTTAAGCAGAATAGTGAAGCAAAAAAAAATCTAACAGAGGTACTATTTGATCTATTAAATAATTCTCAAAAATTGCGTGATATGACCAATAGTACAGAAAAAACAGGGATAAAGAATGGGACTACTGAGTTTGTTAAGGTGATTGTTCACAGGTTTAGTTGATGGCTGCTTGCTTTTTCTTCAAACACGTCCCAAAGATCCTTTTCTAGCGATATATTATACAATTTATTGATATAAACTACTCCCGTGGGTGAAGTTGTGTTAATTTCGAGCAGGAAGTCATCTATAATATCAATACCAACAAATATTAGCCCTCTTTTCTTTAATTCAGGACCAATTTTGTTACATATTTCATTGTTTCTATCGTTCATTTGAGCGGGCTCAAAACTTGCTCCAAGTCGCATATTTGTTCTGATCTCTCCACTGATTTTTGGAATTCGTTTCATTACACCAATTGGTTGGCCATAAAGTAGCAATATTCTTTTATCTTTATCTATGTTTTTACAAAATGATTGTGCAATCACAGGGCATTCGTATTTTGCTATCATGAGATCCACTACTACTTGAATACTATTCTCATCTTGTATTCTTATCACATCGTTTCCTCCATAACTATACAATGGCTTCAGAATAATATCTTGATAGTTGTAGTAGAAATCTCTAATCATTGATATATTTTCAGTAATCAAAGTTGGCGGAATTAGTTCTGGAAATAATGAAGTTATCAATTTTTCAGGACAATTTCTTATTTCTGTTGGATTGTTAATTACCAATGCGCTAGTTTTTTCTAAGATATATGTTGTTGTAATGTAACGCATATCAAAAGGTGGATCCTGTCTGATAAATATGATGTTCATTTCATTCAAGTTGATAGCTACATCTTTTTTGGAGATAAAACTAAAATCATCAACGCTGACTTTCTGAGCAAAAGCAATTGGATAGTTTAGCTTTAGTGCTAAATTATCAGGAGTATAAACAAAAATTTCATACCCCCTCCTTTGTGCTTCTTTTATTAGCGCAAATGTAGTATCAGTTTCAAAATTTATATTTTCATCCATCTGAAAGGCAATTTTCATTTATGTTCTCTACCTATTGTCACAACTGTACAAATGTTATAATTTGAAAGCGATTTTTGCCTAATGGCGTAACTTACTGTACCTGTATCGTACATAACTTACAACTTGTTTTACTCCCTTTACTTTTCTTGCAATTGCTATTACAGCTTTTAATTCCGCTTTATTTTGGGCTATACCCATCAAATAAACAACTCTATCAACCGTATTAACGCTATAATTAATTGACTTAATATTTCTTTTTCCCAGGAGTCTTGTTCTTATTTCCGCTGTTATCATGCCATCTACAGTGGTGTCTAGCATGGAAGCCATTTGAATTGGTATTACTCTTATTTCATTTATCACTTCTTTAATTTCTTTTTGCTGCCAAGCTATTTTTTCTGCTGTAAGTTGTTTTTCAGGAGTGTCAACACTTCCAATGAGCAATACTCTTCCTTCACTTACTTTAACCTTTATGGATGAAAATAGCCCATGTTTTAAGAGCCCCTTATTAATTCTGATGACCATAGTCGTATCATCAATGATATTTCCCAAGGATTTGTCCTGCATTGTTATTGCTGTTGCTGCCGCTGTAGCCACCACACCACCTATTATAAGGGTTGTGCAACCACTTTGTGTAATCAAAAAAATTGCGAGTAAGAAGCTTGTTATTAATCTCATTATTGATTTTCAGGGTTTAGAGCTTTCATTAAGAAATGTTAATAAGCTTTTTTGATTGTGTAAATACCATAAATTAAGTAAGACTTTAAACCTTGAATATTTTTAATGGAATACCTATAATAGGGTACTAAAAATTTCTTGCGGATATGGCGGAATTGGTAGACGTGCCAGGTTTAGGTCCTGGTGAGCTTGCTCGTGGGGGTTCAAGTCCCTCTATCCGCACTTTAAAGTCATGTAACTTAGGTTTTAAGGGAAAATTTATAATCACTAAATACACTTTTGTTTGTGTAAAAACCTGTTCTTAAGGATTGTGTTTAACTTAAATTCTGGTAAAATGACTCTATTAAGATATGAATTAAAATGTTAATAAATGAATTATGATGTCTAATAATATACCTCAAAATACAGTCGAAGTAAGTAGCGTATATACCTACAAAGAGCTTAGTATAGATAAACTAAAGTATGAGTATGAAATCACAGTTGGTAGTGATTATATAAAACAAAAGGTAAATTCCAGGTTGCAAGAGATAGCAGAAAATGCAAAATCACCTGGATTTAGGGCTGGAAAGATGCCCTATGACCTTGTTGTTGCAAATTATAAAAACGAGGCTTTGGAATATGTGATAAATAATACAATTGATTATTGCTCAAGTGATTTGATGAAAAAAATTGAAGTCAAGTCTCACATTTATCCTAAGGTTGATGTTATATCATTACCAGATCTGGGCAAAGAAAATGAGGAGGGCAATTTTGTATACAAGCTATCTTTTGAGTCGATGCCTGAAGTACCAGTGATAGATCTTGACAAAATAAACTTAAAGAAAATTGAAGCAAAGATTGAAGAGGAAGATATAAAAGAATTTATTGATTCTATTAAAACAAAGTTCCCCAATTTCGCCTCTGTTGATGATGCTTCTTATCAAGCGAAAGATGGGGATAAATTGATAATTGATTTTGAAGGGCGGATTAGGAATAAGCTCTTTCAAGGTGGAAGTAGCAAAAATTTTGCCGTTGATTTAGGGTCTGGCACATTTATTAATGGTTTTGAAGATCAATTAACTGGTATGAAAAAGGGAGAAACAAAGAACTTTAAGTTGAAATTTCCTGAAAATTACCAAGCCATTTCCCTTGCAGGACAGGAAGCTGATTTTTCTGTGCGAGTTAATGAGATTCAAATTGCCAAAGATTTTGAAAATGATGATGAAATAGCTAAGAGTATTGGGTTTAAAGATTATTCTTTGCTAATAAATCATGCAAAAAAAATGATTGGTGATCAGTGCACCGAAATGAGAAATCTCTTAATTAAAAAGGAGCTGTTTGATTATTTGGATGCTAATTATAGTTTTGATTTACCCACAGACATAGTAAAACAGGAGCAACAAAGAATGGAAGGAGAATTGGGTGCTCAAAATGATTCTCGTAAAGAAGCTGAAAAACGTGTAAAGCTTGCTATGTTATTTATGAAATTTAGTGCAGAACATAAAATATCATTAACTCAAAATGATGTTTTGAGTGTTATTGTAAATCAATATGTCAGTAAAGATGTGCAATTTGACAGAGTACTTAAGCATTTTGAATCAAATAAACAATTTCAAGAATTAGTTAGAGGGCAAGCGCTTGAGTATAAAGTGACAGATTATATAATAGAAAAAGTTAGTAAAGAAGAGCAGATTGTTTCTGTGAAAGAATTAAAGGAATTATTTGATAATATTTAATAGGGAAAGGTATGACTCTTATACCAATTGTAGTTGAACAAACTAGTCGCGGTGAGCGCGCTTATGACATATATTCAAGACTAGTGAAAGAAAGAATAATTTTTGTAACAGGTCCTATTGAAGACAATATGGCCAGTGTAATAGTAGCACAGCTTTTATTTTTAGAATCGGAAAATCCCGATAAAGACATTTGTATGTACATCAACTCACCAGGTGGTGTTGTAACTGCTGGTTTGTCGATCTACGATACAATGCAGTATATAAACCCAGACGTTTCAACTTTATGTATAGGTCAAGCTGCGTCTATGGGTTCTTTATTGCTTGCAGCTGGTACAAAAGGTAAGCGCTACTCTCTACCTCATTCAAGAATTATGATACATCAGCCATCTGGTGGTTATCATGGTCAAGCAACTGATATAGAAATACATGCTAATGAAATTTTGCGGGTTAAGAAAAAACTAAATCAAATTTATGAAAAACATACTGGAAATTCACTGAAGAAAATTGAAGGAATGATGGAAAGAGATAAATTCATGGATCCTGAAGAAGCAAGGAAAATTGGCTTAATTGACAGGGTGATAGCTGAGCGTACAGATATTGAAATTGAAAATATTAAAGTTAAACAAAAGGTGGGTTAATGGATAACAATAATGATTTACACTACTGTTCTTTTTGCAACAAGGCGCAAGATGAAGTAGATAAATTGATTACTAACTCTTCGGATGGTTTAAAAGTGTTTATTTGTAATGAGTGCATAGAATTATCCCATAAAGCAATAAGTCAAAAGAAAGATAGATCTTTTAATTCAGATCGTATATCTGATATGAAGCTATTACTAAAGAAACCTGAGGATATAAAAAACTTTCTCAGCAAGCATGTTGTAGGTCAAGAACACGCGCAACACGTTTTATCTGTAGCTATGTATAACCATTGTCAATCCATGGTACAATTTCATGCTATAAGTGATATTGAAATCGAGAAGTCAAATATAATGCTTATTGGTCCCACTGGTTCTGGTAAGACTTTGCTAGCCAAAACACTTGCTAAAGTTTCAGATGTGCCATTTGCTATGGCTGATGCGACAACTTTAACTGAGGCAGGTTATGTGGGTGATGATGTAGAAAGCGTGTTGTCGCGTTTATTACAAGCTGCAAATTATGACGTTGTAAAAGCACAGCGTGGTATAGTGTTTATAGATGAAATAGACAAAATTACAAGAAAATCTGAAAGCACTTCAATAACCCGTGACGTTTCAGGTGAAGGGGTCCAGCAAGCTCTGCTTAAGATTATGGAGGGTACAGTTGCTTATGTTCCGCCACAAGGAGGGCGAAAACACCCACAACAAGAGTTTATACAAGTGGATACTAGTAACATACTGTTTATTTGTGGAGGAGCTTTTGAAAGCCTCGATAAAATTATTGAAGCGAGAAAAAAGGGAACGTCAGTTGGCTTTGGAGCAGATATAAGTCAGTCTAAAGAGCAAAAGAAAAAGAATGCTTTACATGATGTTCAACCTGAAGATTTAATCAAATTCGGTTTAATACCCGAATTTGTAGGGCGGGTTCCAATAACTGCTGTTTTAGATGAGCTGGATCATGAAGATTTAATACATGTGTTGACAGAGCCAAGGAATGCACTAATAAAACAGTACAAAGCATTGCTTGCGTTTAGCAAAGTAAACCTTGAGTTTTCAGATGAAGCAATATCAGCTATTGCTAAAAAGGCTATAAGCTACAAAACAGGTGCAAGAATGTTACGTGCTATCTTGGAGTCACTTTTGCTTGACATTATGTATACATCTGGAAACGGAGGCTTTGAAGGTAGCACTATAGTAATCACTAAGAAAATGGTAGAATTAGGAAAAGCAACGGTTAATCATAATAACAATGGCAATGTTATAACGGTTAATGATTAATTTGAGGCATATATTATGAACATTGAACGTGCTGTAAGCTCTAGTTTTACTGCATTGCCAGTATTACCTTTAAGAGATGTAGTAATTTTTCCAAATATAATGGTGCCTTTATTCATAGGCAGAGAAAAATCTGTTAATGCACTAGAGTATGCAATAAGTAGTAGTAATCACCAAAATGAGATTTTTCTTGTAGCACAGAAAGATGGCTCTGTTGATCATCCAGAGCCTGAAGATCTTTATGAAGTAGGTGTGTTAGCAAGCATTGTACAACCGTTAATAAAATTACCTGACAATGTAGTAAAAGTTATAATCCGGGGGATAAGAAGGGGAAGAGTTGTAGAATATATTAGCTCTCATACTTTATTACAAGCCAGGGTAGAGTTAGACAATTATTATAAAGAAGATGAAGACAATATTGATTTAGAAGCTTTAAGGCGGTCTGTTGTAGACGCGTTCGATAGCTGGTGTAAGCTAAACAAGAAAAATCAACCCGAGGTTGCCATTAACTCCATTGATCAAATCAAAGAAGTTGATCAACTTGTAGACACGGTAGCTTCACATTTAAATATAAAAGTATCAGATAAACAAAGTATACTTGAGGCTTATGACCCAGAAGAGCGTTTAAAAAAAGCTTTTGCTTTTATTGAGAGAGAAATGAGTATTTTGAACGCACAAAACCGTTTATATAAGACAATTAAATCGCAAGTTGAAAGCACTCAGAAAGTTTACTACCTTAACGAGCAATTGAAAGCTATACAGAAAGAATTAGGCGAATTTGAGAATGGTGATGAAGGGAATATACTCAATGAATTTGAAAAAAAGATAAATGAAACAAAGCTTTCTCAGGAAGCAAGAGAGAAAGCTATAACTGATTTGAAGAGATACAAGAAAATGAATCCCATTTCTCCTGAAGCTACAGTTATATCTAGTTACTTGCATTGGTTGCTTGAGTTGCCATGGGGAAAGTACAAAGATGCAAAAATTAACTTAAATGCAGCTAAGAAAATCTTAGATGAAAATCATTATGGCATAGAGAAAGTAAAAGATAGAATAATAGAATTTTTAGCGGTATTAAAAAGAGTAAAAGAGATAAAAGGTCCTATACTTTGCTTAGTTGGACCGCCAGGTGTTGGTAAAACTTCTTTAGCTAAGTCTATGGCAAGAGCAGTAGGAAGAGATTTTGTTCGCATAGCTCTTGGTGGTGTGCGTGATGAGTCTGAGATACGAGGGCATAGGAAAACTTATATTGGCTCAATGCCTGGTAAAATCATTCAACACATGAAAAAAGCTAATTCATGCAACCCGCTTTTTCTGCTTGATGAAATAGATAAGATGGGTTCTGATTCGCGTGGCGATCCTGCGTCTGCATTACTTGAGGTTTTAGATACTGAGCACAATAAACACTTTACGGATCATTACTTGGAAGTTGAGTTTGATCTTTCAAGTGTAATGTTTGTAGCTACGGCAAACAGCTTAAATTTACCACATCCTTTGCGTGATAGGATGGAAATTATACAATTGTCCGGGTATACTGAAGATGAAAAAATCAGTATTGCTACACACCACCTTATTCCGAAGTTAAAGAAGGAGCATGGTTTGTATCAGAAGGAATGGGACATAACTAATGAGGCGTTATACGAGTTGATACGTTTATATACACGTGAAAGTGGTGTGCGGAGTATGGAAAGGGAGCTTGCAAAGCTCATGAGAAAGGCAGTTAAAGAAATATTGACTGATAAAAATAAGAAAATATCCGTAGGGGTTGACAATTTACAAGATTATTTAGGGGTACGTAAATATACCTTTGGCATTGCGGAAAATGAGAGTTTAGTAGGAATAGTAACTGGGCTCGCCTATACTGAAACAGGTGGTGATATTTTGATGATAGAATCAGTCCTAATTCCGGGCAAGGGAGAAATAAAATACACAGGAAAGCTTGGAGAGGTTATGCAAGAATCTATAAAAGCTGCGTATAGTTATATTCGATCAAATTGTTTGTTTTTTGGTATAAAGCCCGAAAAATTCCAAAATAATGATATACATTTGCATGTACCTGAGGGTGCTGTACCAAAAGATGGCCCTTCTGCTGGCGGCGCGGTATGTACGTCTATTGTTTCTCTTATGACAAATATACCAGTTAACAAAAATGTTGCTATGACAGGCGAAGTGACATTGCGTGGTAGAGTTTTAGCTATCGGGGGCTTGAGAGAAAAATTGCTTGCAGCGCTCAGAGGATCAATCAAAACTGTGATTATACCAAGTGAAAATGAGAAAGATATGCAAGAAATTCCGGCAAGCATCAAAGAAGGGATCAACGTAGTTTTTGCTAAGAATATTGATGAAGTTATGAAAGTTGCTTTAATGCACCCTACTACTCCAATTAATGGTGATGATAATCAAAATAGTGTGCCTTCCTCTATAGAAAATAAAGATGATACTTTTCCTATATCGGAAACATTGAAGCATTAGATTAAGAAAATATTATCAATCTCCATTTCTCTTTTATCCGGCAAGAATCTACCAGCTTGTGCATTCCATAAGGATATGACTTGCTTTGTTGTTATGTCATTCATATTTTTTACTGATTCTATCTCCCAGTTTTATTCAAGTAGATGATATATTATAATAGTCCTTTTCATGGAAACCTTTTCTGGTAGATTGCTTTCTAGAAAAACCTTGGTCAAGGTGCTAACTGTGGTTTATAATAATATAAATCATATCATAGTTGATTTGCGTTTATCAGAGCTGGAGTAGAGGTATGTTTTATCTTACAAATTTTTTGCCTATTTTACTGTTCCTATTTCTTTTTGTAGGAAGTGGTATATATTTTACTATTCTTGGCGTGTCAAATGCTTTTTATCAGTTATCTCCACTGGTAGCCATTGTTCCTGCCATAGCTCTGGGTTGGGTTTTATACAAGGGCAATACTGAAGAAAAAATGTATGCCTTTCTAGATGGGGTAAGAGATCGTAATATTATCACTATGTGTATCATTTTCTTACTTGCAGGTGCATTCAGTGAAGTAACTAAAGCAATCGGTAGTGCTGATGCCACAGTTAATTTGGCTCTTTCATTTATACCAACACAATTTTTACTCATAGGATTATTTTTTGTAGCAGCTTTCATCTCCACTGCTATTGGTACATCAATGGGCACCATTGCAACAATTGCTCCTATTGCAGTTGAACTGACACAAGCTGGGATTTCTCCTTCCTTAGGAGTTGCAACCGTTGTAGGAGGAGCAATGTTTGGCGACAATTTATCTATTATCTCTGATACTACAATTGCATCTGTGATGTCTCAAAAGGCTGATATAAAGAAAAAATTAAAACTGAATGCAAAAGTGGCACTAATTGCTTCTATATTCACAATAATTATATTATTTTATAGCTCAAGCAATAGTGCTGCTATTTCAGTTAAGGAGTATTCTTTATTGCTTGTGACTCCTTACATAATACTTATATTGCTTGCAAACTTTGGAATAAATGTATTTACGGCATTGGTTTTAAGCATAACTTTTGCTGGAATCATTGGATTTATAAATAACAACAATCATGGTTTATTGTTTTTAAGCCAAAACATCACCAAAGGGTTTATGAGTATGCATGAAATTATGCTACTGTCATTGATGGTTGGCGGGCTTTCAGGACTGGTAGGTAAAAATTCTAAGGAGCTTGCAGATAAACTTTCATCTTGGGTTATGATACAACGTGGTGGACAAAAAACTGCGCAATTATTTATTGCAAAAATAGTCAGCATATTTGATATTTTACTTGCAAATAACACCATCGCTATAATTTTTAGTGGTGAAATTGCTAGAGATATTGCTAAGAAATATGAAATACCGCCTCACTATAGTGCAGCATGGCTAGGCATATTTTCTTGTGTATTTCAAGGATTAATACCGTATGGCGCTCAATTGCTTTTGGCTAGCACTATTGCTGGAGTTTCACCTTTGGCAGTCGTGCCACACGTATACTATTGCTATGTTTTAGGTATTATTGCAGTGTTATATATTGTATTGAACAAAATTGAGAAAAAAGATTGTGCTTAATATACAAGACAACGCTCCGCTCTGTAGAAAATGGATGTTCTTGGCAGTATGTGCTCTTGCTTGCTCTGGGTTACTGTCAATAATTGTTATTTTTCTACGATTGCCTTTTATCTCCTCTCTTGTTCCTTCTGCACAATATATTTTTGATAATGCGCTGGTAATACACGTGAACTTGTCAATTTTAGTGTGGATGTGCTCTATAATATCTCTGCTCTTTATCATAAACCTACAAAATACCAATAGTTGGTTTAACTTTTCATGGGTTCTATCAACCCTTTCGATGCTGCTCATGTTTATATCCGCATTCGTTCCAAACACTGAAGTTATCAAAAGTAACTATATTCCCGTATTACAAAACAAATTATTTTTACTTGGACTCAGTTTATTTATTGCCAGTATATTAGTAAATACAATGCTAGCATACACATCAAAAAAAGAGGTTTCATTTCTCTCTGTTGGGCAAATTGGGCTAGTTATTATACTTGTATCGTCATTTCTTTGCTTTGTTTTAGCATATAATAATATGCCTCCAGGTCTATATCACTCAGATAATAATTTATTTTACGAATATCTCTTTTGGGGAGGCGGACATTTATTGCAGTTTACTTTTACTCAAGGAATGTTTTTAGTCTATTTAATAATGCTAAGTTCCAATGATATTAGTTTAGCTTCAAACAATAAAATTACTATTTTACCACTATTTATAAACACGATTTTAGCTGTAGGCGCACCGTTTGTATATTTTGTTTATCCAGTTGATAGTGCCAAGTTAATACAGTTTTTTACTTGGCATATGAGGATTGCTGGAGCAGTTTTGCCGTGCTTTTTGATAATATTAGTGTGCTACAACATCAGAACTTTTATTAATGATAAAAGCAACTATTTATTACATTCATTTTTGTTGTTCACTTATGGAGATGTGCTCGGAGTGTTGACTATTGAAGGTAATGTCACGATTCCTGCTCATTATCACGGTTCTGTAGTTGGTATCACTATAGCTTTTATGAATTTTGTCTACTGGATGTTACCTAAATTAAACTTTAAAGAGATAAAAAGTTCCATGGTAAGATTACAGATTTATGCCTACAGTATAGGGCATTTTCTCCATATCACTGGCCTTGTGTGGCTTGGTGGATATGGTGCTTTAAGGAAGGTTGCAGATCTGCCAAGTATTTCGTCAATGTTAGCACGCACGTGCTTCATTATAGGTGGCGCTATATCAGTTGTTGGTGGAATGTTGTTCGTAATAATTGTGCTTTTACATCTGTTAAAAGGCAAAGCGCGTACCAACTGACCCATAGAAACAAAAAAAACTTCCTTGACAAACTCCGCCAGCCCCCTTATCATGAAACTGAAGCTATTTATTTATCTTCTCTGTACAGATTAAATGACAAAAAAACTCACGTATCTGGCGTCCCATGTTTAATTTTTTGCACTATGTGCACCTTATGTCTTTATAAAATTTCTAAGTTTTTACCTAATATAAGCTGAAATGCGCTTATAAAGCATTTAAAACATCAAAAAACGCCGATTTAAAAAATGGATAGTGAATAACTAGCTACCCTAGGGTTTCTTTTGCCTTTTTTTCTGTTTAGTAAATTTCTTAATGTTTATAATTTAGATTAGTTGCGGCTTAAAAGCAACTAAATCGCGGTTATTAAGCGTTTAGAATAAAAAAACGCCATACTTGAAAGTATAATGTAAGTAATTAGCCAACCACGGGGCTTCTTTTGCCTTTTTTTCATTTGGTAAATTTTTTAATATTTATACGGAAGGTAGCGCGTGACGCTGGAACCCCAAAAAAAGGATGACAGGAGAGGGAGGCTACTTGGATGACATCATAGGGGCACTGGGATGACACCATTCTTTTTCCTGGATCCAAATAGTCAAGGCACTGGAATGACAAAAAAAGGAGGCACTGGAACGACAAAGTGGAGTGTCTGCTTCTGTCATCCTATGATAGCTAAAAAGACCTGGTCACGCGCTGGAATGACACCGAAGGGGCTACTGCCCTCTTGGATGGAGACCAGTGTCAGCTACTTAGATGATACCTTTTTTCTACTTAGTTTAGGTTATGCAGAAGTCTAATACAATTATAGAACAAGCTTAAAAATTCTGGTAAAGTAGTTTTATTTACAAAGAAAGAATATGCTACTTGAAATTGAAAAGCGCAGCATAACAAATGCATTGTGGAAGTTGCAAGAAGCAGATCAAAGGCAAATCTTAACTCTTACACAGAGATTTGAGTTACCAGAAATATTAGCAAGAATATTGGTTACTCGTGGTGTTAACATAGAAAATGCAAGCGACTTCTTATATCCACTAATCAGATCGCTATTACCAGATCCCTTTCACCTTCTTGATATGGATAAAGCTGTTTCTCGTATAATACGGGCAATAAAAAATGATGAAAACCTTGCAATATTTGGTGACTATGATGTTGATGGTGCAACGTCGTCAGCATTGATTAACAGGTACCTGAGAGCAATCGATATACACTCTATAATCTACATTCCAGATCGTGTTGATGAGGGTTATGGATTAAACACAGATGCTTTATTACAACTTAAAAAGAATGGAATTGATTTATGTATTTCCGTTGATTGTGGTACGCTTGCATATCAACCAATAGAAGATGCAAAGGCTTTTGGTCTTGATATTATAGTTGTTGACCATCACCTTGGTACGGAAAAATTACCAAGCGCCGTAGCAGTTGTGAATCCAAACCGCCTTGATGAGAGCTCTCCTTATAATAACCTAGCAGCAGTTGGAGTGTCATTTCTGCTAATTGTTGCTCTTAATAAAAGCCTACGTGAGCAAGGATTTTTTACCAACAAAAAAGAACCAGATTTATTTGATCTGTTGGATTTGGTTGCCCTGGGAACTGTCTGTGATGTTATGCAGATCACAGGCCTCAATAGAGCACTTGTCTCACAAGGATTAAAAGTTATGTCAACAAGAAAAAACGTTGGCTTGCGTGTTTTATTTGATGCTTTGGGAATCCTTGAAAAACCAAGTGTTTCTCGATTAGGGTTTAGTATTGGGCCATGCATAAATGCTGGAGGAAGAATTGGAGAAGCATCGCTTGGTGCAAGGTTGCTTTCCACCGATGATGATGAAGAGGCACATTCAATCGCGCTAAAATTAATAGATTTGAATAATGCAAGAAAAGTGTTAGAAAATGAGGCTCTCTTGGAAGCTACAGCACAAGCGGAAAAGTCTGCCCAATCAGGTGCGAATTTTATAATGATAAGTGGCAATTGGCACCAGGGAATAATTGGTATAATTGCATCAAGGCTAAAGGAGCAGTTTCACTTGCCAACAGTAGTGATATCTTTAAATAATGGAATAGGAAAAGCAAGCTGTAGATCAATTTTGGGAGTTGATATCGGTGCTGCAGTCCTTTCCGCAAAGTTTATAAATTTGATTATTGAAGGTGGTGGCCATAGTATGGCGGCAGGATTTTCAATTAAAGAAGACAAAATAAATGATTTGCATGATTTTTTTACTGAAAGATTTTCAAACTCTATAAATGAGAAAACTTTAAAAGCTGATAGTATAGTAACTGCTAAAGCAATAAACTTATCTCTGTGGAACCAACTGCAACGCTTGGGACCATTTGGAGTTGGAAATCCTGAACCAAGGTTTATTATCCAAGGAGCAAAGATAAGAAAGCCTGAAGTTATAGGAGTTGACCATATAAAATGTTTTATTGCTGATGATAATGTTATGGTAAGAGCTATTGCATTTCGTTCTGCAAATACTCATCTTGGCTCTGCTATCATGCAGGGTAATGTTAAAGCTATTTTGGGTAAAATCTCTATGAATTACTGGAATGGCAATGAATTTGTACAATTTTTAATAGAAGATGTATTGACCATAAGTTGAGTGTATCTGTTCAGCAGAGTGGCAAAATAGGTAGACAAGATAAACCAAAAAATCGAGAAAAAGTGAGTTTACAACAACTGGTGTCATGAAATTATCTGACACTGATTTCCATCCAAGAGGGTGTCATCCCAGTGCTCCTATAATGTCATCCCAGTGCGTGACACTGGGATGACACCCTACTTAACCGTCATACCGCGATTCATTCGCGGTATCTCTTAGCCGCTAACAAGTAGCGGGATGACGAGCTTATCGTCATGCCACTGCGAACCGTCATACCGCCGCGAACCGTCATACCGCGATTCATTCGCGGTATCTCTAGATCCCGCTAACAAGCAGTGGGATGACGAGCTTATCGTCACGCCGCCACGAACCGTCATACCGCGATTCATTCGCGGTATCTCTAGATCCCGCTAACAAGCAGCGGGATGACGGTTGTCGTTTAGCCATAAACATTAAAAAATTTACCAAATGAAAAAAAAGGCAAAAGAAACCCTAGTCATTGTCTATTTTCAGTATTGGCGTTTTTAAGTCTTAAACACTGCAATTTAGCTGCTTTTGAATGCAACTAACCTACGCTGCAAATGTTTAAGAAATTTACTAAGCAGAAAAAAAGGCAAAAGAAACCCCGTGTTAGCTAGTTGTCACTCTCTAATCCTGCAAATTGGCGTACTATACTGTCTTAAACGACTTATAAGCGCGTTTCAGCTTATATAGCTAAAAACCCAGAAATGTTGTGAAGACATAAGGTGCACATAGTGCAAAAAATTAAAAATAAGACGCCAACTACGTTGTTTTCTTGCTGTTTAATCTGCACAGATGAAGATAACTGAATACCTTCAATACCATGATAAGGGGGCTGGCGGAGTTTGTCAAGCAAGTTTTTCGTTTCTATATGGGCTACCTTAAGACTTCAACGTCTTAACGCACTTGAACCCACCAGCATATAAATTTGCATGGCTCTTTCCAGTATTAAGCAATGCAAATCCAATGTTGTCTACACTAGAGCGCAGTTCCCCTATTTCCTCATTGTTTTCATTTGTCACTTTAGTGCCAATATCTGGAAGTGCGTTATCCCCCTCAACAAGGTAAAGTTTTCTTCTGAATATTTCTTGTCTGCTCATTCGATTTACAACTTCCTGACCTATATAACACCCCTTATTAAAGCTTATACCGTTTACTTTATCGATTAAAAATTGCAGCGGAAACGATGAATTCTGCACCATATCTTTCGCTCCATCTGGAACGAGATTTTGAATTCTGACTTTTTCATACTGAGTAAAATCCCCAACCGGCTCTTTCATTTCATCTTTATGTATGATCCTCATTCCTAGCAGCTTGTGCCTTGGATCTTGAAAAATAACTTGTGACTTACTACTACACTCCGCCAACTTAGTATTAAACAAAACCCCAACCTTATATAGTGCACTAACGTCTTTAATCTTTACCCTCAAATAAGTTTTAAGTAAATCTAGTTTCTCGATTATTTGCTGCAAGTGCATGTTTTCGCACTCCAAGAGGGTGTATTTACCATATTCAATAAGAAAAAAATCATATAGATATTTTCCCTGAGGGCTAAGCAATAAAGAGTAAATGGCTTTTTGGCTATCCAACTTATTAATATCATTGGTTATAATACCCTGCAGAAAATCTCTAGTGTCAGGCCCATATAGCACTATCACGCCACGACTTAAAAATGGTATATAACTCATGAAATCTCTATAAATAAATCTAAATTTTATTATATAACATTAGGCTCTTTTAGAAACTGCTTTTGGCGTGCATATTTTATAATGGCGTGCATATTTTACAAGCTCCAGCCCTTGAAATCTAACTTGCGAGTATATATATATAAACTCATAAGTTAATTTGTTGATGAGGAAAAACAAATGTCAAGTATAAGTTTAAATGTATTAGATGATAGCGTGCTGATCAAGCCTATTAGCGAAGAAAAGCAAGGTAGAATTGTGCTTCCATCAAGTGCTGAAAAGAAACCTACTAAAGGTGAAGTTATAGCAATTGGTGAAGGTTCACGCAATTCAAGTGGCGAACGCGTAACTTTAACTGTGAAAGCTGGTGATAAAGTGTTCTATCGCCAATGGGCTGGTACAGAAATAGAACATAATAATGAGAAGCTTATCGTGATGAAAGAGTCCGATATACTTGCTGTCATTAAGTAGCAGTCTTTATTTTACTAAACTGAAACAAAGCGCAACATAGCGCATTGTAAATGATTTTATTATAGTTTTCTAAATTTTTTATTAACAAGAGGTGATAAAAATGACTAATGTAGTAGTATCAGGTGAGCAGTTGCAAGAAGCCTTTCGTGAAGTTGCAGCAATAGTGGATTCAACGGTAGCAATAACTGCAGGACCTAGAGGAAAAACAGTAGGGATTAATAAGCCCTATGGAGCACCAGAAATTACAAAAGATGGTTATAAGGTGATGAAGGGTATCAAGCCTGAAAAACCATTAAACGCTGCGATAGCAAGCATCTTTGCACAGAGTTGTTCTCAATGTAACGATAAAGTTGGTGATGGTACAACAACGTGCTCAATACTAACTAGCAACATGATAATGGAAGCTTCAAAATCAATTGCTGCTGGAAACGATCGTGTTGGTATTAAAAACGGAATACAGAAGGCAAAAGATGTAATATTAAAGGAAATTGCGTCAATGTCTCGTACAATTTCTCTAGAGAAAATAGACGAAGTGGCACAAGTTGCAATAATCTCTGCAAATGGTGATAAGGATATAGGTAACAGTATCGCTGATTCCGTGAAAAAAGTTGGAAAAGAGGGTGTAATAACTGTTGAAGAGAGTAAAGGTTCAAAAGAGTTAGAAGTTGAGCTGACTACTGGCATGCAATTTGATCGCGGTTATCTCTCTCCGTATTTTATTACAAATAATGAAAAAATGATCGTGGAGCTTGATAATCCTTATCTATTAATTACAGAGAAAAAATTAAATATTATTCAACCTTTACTTCCTATTCTTGAAGCTATTGTTAAATCTGGTAAACCTTTGGTTATTATTGCAGAGGATATCGAAGGTGAAGCATTAAGCACTTTAGTTATCAATAAATTGCGTGGTGGTTTAAAAGTTGCTGCAGTAAAAGCTCCAGGTTTTGGTGACAGAAGAAAGGAGATGCTCGAAGACATAGCAACTTTAACTGGTGCTAAGTACGTCATAAAAGATGAACTTGGAATCAAGATGGAAGATCTCACGCTTGATGATCTTGGTACGGCTAAAAATGTTAAAATTACTAAAGATAATACCACAGTTGTCAGCGAAAATAGCGATTCTGACAGTGTGAAAGCTAGAATCGAGCAGATTAAATCTCAAATTGAAACTTCAACTTCTGATTATGATAAAGAAAAGCTAAGAGAACGTTTAGCGAAATTATCAGGTGGCGTTGCTGTGCTCAAAGTTGGTGGAGCAACTGAAGTGGAAGTTAAAGAACGTAGAGATAGAGTCGAAGATGCGCTGCATGCAACAAGAGCTGCAATTGAAGAAGGTATAGTTCCAGGTGGTGGGGTTGCGCTTCTTTATGCTTCATCTGTTCTCGACAAATTAAAAGGTGCAAGTGACGAGGAACAAATAGGCATAAACATTATCAAGAAAGTTCTCAGTGCTCCAATTAGAAGGTTAGTCAAAAATGCTGGTCTTGAATCTGCTGTTATAATTGACTATTTGATTAAGCAGAATGATAAAGAGCTTATATACAACGTTGAGGCTATGAATTACGCTAATGCATTTACAGCTGGTGTGATTGATCCAGCAAAAGTGGTGCGTATTGCTTTTGAAACAGCGGTATCTGTTGCGAGTGTGCTGATAACTACTGAATCTATGATAGTTGATGTACCAAGCAAAGAAAATGCTTCATCTCCTATGGGTGCAGGAGAAATGAGTGGCATGGGTGGATTCTAAGTAGAATGAAACCGTGGAGCAATTGCTCCACGGTAGTTCCAAAAAATCTCACATTTTACTATTCGTTAAAGGTAATACGTTTGGTGCAGAAGTGCACTACTGTTTGCATCCGTTTCACTCCTTTATATTGTGGTTGTCTAATAACAAAAAGGCAGCATAAGAAAACTATAACCCCTAGTATATTTATACTATAGCTGACCCAAGCAACACGTCATACCGCGATTCATTCCACAACTGTACGAACATTACAATATGGCACATAGTAAACGATGTCATGAAAGTAGCTGACACTGGAATGACACCCTTTTGGATGGAAACCAGTGTCACGCACTGGCATGACGCCCATTTGTTCCTATAGTTGTCTTTTCTCGTCTACCTTATTTTGCCACTCTGCTGAACAGATACAATTTACAACCACCCCCCTACCCTTTTTAGTTGTTCAGCAAATATAGAGAGGTTAAAGGGAGTGGTATTACTTAAACAACTAAATAAAAAACCAGGTAGATCATTCTGAAATTCTTGCATTTTTGTCCATAATTTTGTTAAATAACTTCCCTTTTGGTCATATCGAACCAAATTTCTTTTTCACACCACCTTTTAAGCCACTTTCGTTAGTTTTTGTCATAATGCGATCAAACACTCCCAATAACCTCTTTAATAGGTTTGGAGTTAGCGAAGAGATAAGATCAACAGATACGTTATTGTTTTTGTCATCACCACTTGCTTTATAGTCTATTGAAACGATTCCCCTACTTTTCCCACCAGTAAGAAGTTTTCCAATTATAGGAATTTTTAACAAAGATTTATTAATTAAATATGCTGGTATTACTTGTCCTGCAACCTGGAATTTATAATTTCTAATATCGAGCTTACCACCAGTGCTAATACCTAACTCTGCCCCTTCAAGCCAAGATTCTTCAATTTCAATAGTGCCATCTTTGTATGAAAAAGGTGCATTACATTTGTAAAAGTATACACCTTCATTTTTTATGGCATTTACAATGCCAGGCAATGAAGACATCGACAATAAAGTAGTAAGTAGTGGAGCATCTTTGATGTAGAAATTGCTAATGGATAACGTACCATAATGTTCTCCACTTTCTCTCTGAGGAGAGAGATAAAAAGACAATTTGCCGTTTTTAATTGATTTACTAATGCCTAAGGAACGCAAAAGCATACCTGAATTATCCGCATATATTTCGAGCCCTATTCCACTGTATTCTGCTAGTATGTTGCTGCTATCTTCCAGAAACTGCCCTGTAAATTGACTTCCATTGCAATTACCTTTAGTACAGGTTACATTCAGCTTAGCATTTTTGATAACGATGCCTTCTTTCATAATTACATTGTCAACATTCATACTAATCTCTATATCTTTATTTAATCCATTACTGTTTTTGCCAAGCAAGCCTAAAATATCACTTAAGTTAATTTCCTCACCATAAATAGTTATGGCATTTTTCTCCTTACCTGATTCAATTTCTATACTAAAATCATTATCAGGCAATTTAAAGCTACTAGAATTTAAATATAAATTTCCATTTTCTACTCTTCCGCTGAATTTTATATCTAGGTCATTTCCTACAATGTCTAATTTATCTACTAACAATTCACCTGCTCCTTTTAACCTTGTAGAAAACAAAATTTTATTGTGATCTTCAAAGCGATTTTTCCACCCTAAGTAGCTTGAATGTGATTCAAATTCTGATAAATCTATATCACCATTAACATACCCCGTCTTATCTTGATTTATCACTGACTCTAAATTTGCACTGACATAGCCACTATCAAAATTAAATATTTGAGCGGGTAAATCTCCGGTCAAATTCCAGGCGAAACTTTCATTCCTATTGCTACTTTTCAGGTCAAATAATAGCTGTGTGTTATTCACCATACCACTACCATTTAAATCTATAAAGTCACTGCCAAAACTAAGCTTAATATCATATTTACCAAGACTTGCATTATAGACGGCCAAATTGTCAATTTCAGAATGAAAATTTGCTGAGAAGTCTACTTTTTTGTCATCAGCATTTAGATTAAAAATGCGAAAATTAAATACGGATTTTGCCATTCCACTTACTTTATCCCTTTCAACCTTCACCACATCATCCAGCTTAAATCTTATAGGCTCATATAAACCATACGCATCACTTACAGCTTTGCCATTAATGGTTAGAACTGAATCTTCCTTATTTAGAGATTTCATTTCAATATCACCACCATTAACAGTGAAATTCTGAAACTTAGCGCTATTTACAGTAATTTCAAGATCGTTATTCTTGATGATCAAATCACCCTTTAATTCCTTTACTTGCTCAAAATCTTCATCAAATTTTACGCTACCGTTTTCTATATCAGCAACAATTACAATGTCTGACAGATCGTCATCAACCAAATTGTTAATTTTGCCATTGAAACTTACAATGGTATTTAAAACATCCCCATCAATATTATCACAATACCAGCTTTTAAATTTACTATTTACTACACTATCTGGTATATAAGTACATAAATCCTTTGCAGCAAACTTACTAATATTAATTCTAAGCAAAGCATGACTTGTACTAAAGTTCATTTTGCCTATCAAAGAGAGATACGTGTCATTTAACTTAAAATGGAAGTTTTTTACACTAATAATTCCATCACTATATGTTAAATTTATATTTACATTAGTTAAGGCCAAATTTTTGTTCAAATAATTTTCTGTATTCAATACGTATATATTTCCATCTACAATTTCATCCTTTTTATTAATTTTCACTGAGAAGCTTCCTTTGAATCCTATATTTTTGTCCAAATTGTAGCTTTTAACTAATGTAGAAAACTTGCTCAATAGTCCCAATTTTAGATCATAAAATGTCCCGTACACATTTAGCAAATTGTTGCGATTTTTTATCGTAATTGATAAATCATCCAAAAATCCCTTTCCATCTTTTGTATTCACATGAATATCTAAAACATTAAAATCTTCCCCCTTCCCTATATATAATTTATCAATAAAAAATTCATCTTCTGTGCTTTTATCAATAGCGATGTTAGTAAATTCAATTTTTGAATCCGCATTTAAGTCAAAAAAAAATTCCCTTATTGTTTTTAATAGATTTTTTGCACTACTTTCTGTCATCTTGAAATTCTTCCCTGTCATCCCAGTATCTTTTTTTCCTGTCATCCCAGCACTCGTCCTTGTCATCCAAGTAGCTTGACTACTTGTTTCTTTTTTTCTAGATTCCAGCGTCACGCGCTGGAATGACACCGAAGGAAGGCGGTTACTACTTAAATAATGATTATCCAAAAGGTCTAATGAGTTTTGCGGATTAACATTAGTTTCTTCTCTCTTGATACATACATGCACATTATCAGCTGAAACCTGAGAGAGATTTGTGCTAGCTTTAAATAAGGAACTTAACTTAAAATGTACAAAAAGCTCAGGAACTTTTATAGTAAAATTAGGGTTTGCTATTGCCAAATCCGTAATGACTAAATACGGATCTTTGCCATCTTTCTGCCAAACAACTGAGGTATTCTCCATATTAACGCTTGAGCCAACAAATATTTTTGATATTTTATGTTTAACATAAAAATCAATATAATTAATATTGATTTTTAAAGGCTTAAAAAAAATAAAGAAGCACAATATGAATAATAAAGCTACGGAAAATAATATAGTAATTTTTTTAAGCATCGATTATTGCTTTTCTTGCTAAACTATCAGCCTCCTCATTATACTTATCGCCACTGTGTGCTTTAACCCACTTCCAATCAATTTCGTGTTGTGAAGCAACGTTGTCTAGCTCTTTCCACAATTCCATATTTTTTACTGATTTTTTATTACTTGTTTTCCAGCCATTCATTTTCCACTTATTTATCCATTCTGTTATGCCATGCTTAACATAAAGACTATCCGTATATAAATTAATATTACAAGAAAATTTCAATACTTTCAGCCCATTGATCACCGCTGTTAACTCCATTTTATTGTTTGTGGTATTTTCTTCTCTACCATAAATGTCTTTTCTGTAATCTTGAAATAATATGATAGCTGCCCATCCTCCCGCTCCAGGATTACCAGAACACGCCCCATCCGTATATATTATCACTTCTTTTTTACTCATCTTTGTTTATATCGGTTAACAAAGTATATAGTTGCTTTTATGAAAGCACAATTTCTAAAGGTAGTTTAAGCTGCACCTTTAAATTTTATTATAGAAACAAAAAAAAGTGTGACAACGAGCATTACCAAAAGGAAAAGTAAAAAATAGTTTTTATGCTTCTGCCGTTCTTTCATAACTAAAATAAATCAATAGAACAAAAAATAATACTGGCGAATAGGGAAAATAGATAAGAAATTGAATAAGAAAACATTTTTTTCTGTGAGCTGTGATTCTTGAACTTCATAACAGATACAGCGTACCAAATAAAAACGCAACCTTCAAAGGTTGCCATGCTTAGATAAAGTAAAGCCTTTTTCAAAAATAGAGCCGGAAGCAAGCTAGTTAGCACCAGCAAAACACTATAAATTAATATATATTTTCTTGTTTTTTCCGGACCATAAACAATATTGAACATTGGAATCGATGCCTTTGCATAGTCTTCAGACTTATTTAAAGATAGGGCCCAAAAGTGTGGTGGAGTCCACATAAAAATTACTAAAAATAAAATGAAACTTTCCCAACTGACAGAATTAGTCACAACTGCCCAGCCAATCATTGGAGGGAAAGCACCTGCTGCACCACCGATAACGATATTCTGCGGAGTACGCCTTTTTAGCCAAATTGTATATATGAAAACGTAAAATAATATGCTAACAGCAAGCAAAGCAGCAGAAATATAGTTTACTGCTATTGCCATGATAAATACTGACAATATTCCAAGAGTTATACCAAATTCAAGCGCACTTTCTGCAGAAACTCTACCTGAGGGTATAGGGCGGTTTTTTGTCCTTTCCATGAGCAGATCTATGTCTCTGTCATACCACATATTTATAGCACCTGCAGATCCTGAGCCAAGAGCAACACATATAAGAGATATTAGTGCTAGAAAAGGGTGCATACTACCTGGTGCAGTAACCATACCAGCAACTGCAGTAAATACCACAAGATACATTATCCTTGGCTTCAGCAAACGCCAAAAATCCAGTATTGTTGATTCAACATTTAGCAAAACACTTGTGTACATTCTATTTTACCACTGGTGGCTTTTCGAAAGTATGAAAAGGCGGTGGTGAAGATACCGTCCATTCCAAGGTGTCACCTTCCCAAGGATTATCTCCAGCTTTCTTGCCCCATTTAAAAAGATGTATAACTATAAACACAAAAAACATAACTGAAACAAAGGACATATACGAACCAATTGAGGATATATAATTCCAAGGGATAAACGCATCAGGATAATCAGGTATACGCCTTGGCATACCAGCTAATCCTAAGAAATGTTGAGGTAAAAAAGTGATATTGGTGCTAATAAAAGTAAGCCAAAAGTGGATTTGACCTAAGCGCTCATTATATTGTTTACCCGACATTTTACCAATCCAATAATAAAAGCCAGCAAAAGCTCCAAATAATGCAGCAAGTGACATGACATAATGGAAGTGAGCAACAACATAATAGGTGTCGTGCAGGAGCTTATCTATTCCACCATGAGAAAGAATTATTCCCGTTATGCCACCGCCAACAAACATGAAAATAAAACCTAGTGCAAATAGCATAGGGGTCTTAAACTCAATTGCTCCACCCCACATAGTTGCAATCCAGCTAAAGACTTTTACACCAGTTATAACACCGATAAAAATTGTGGTAGTGCTAAAAAATGCAGCAGCGTCAGCACTAAGCCCAACAGTGAACATATGGTGAGCCCAAACCATAAAGCCAAATACTGCTATACCTATCATTGCATAAACCATCCCTATGTAACCAAATACAGGTCTGTGAGAAAAAGTTGATACAACCTGACTTATGATGCCAAATGCAGGAAAAATAATTACGTAAACTTCTGGATGACCAAAAAACCAAAATAGATGTTGAAATAACACAGGATCGCCGCCACCGGCAGGATCAAAAAAGGAAGTACCAATATTGCGATCAGTAAGAAGCATAGTTATAGCACCGGCAAGCACTGGTAAGGCAACAATCAACATAAATGCTGTTAGCAAGACAGACCAAACAAACAGTGGCATCTTAGTTAATGACATTCCTTTTGTGCGCATGTTAAATATAGTAACTATAAAGTTGATCGCCCCAACAATTGACGACATACCAGCAACATGAAGTGCAAGTATAGCAATGTCAACTCCTGCACTTGGATGGGACATTACCTGTGATAGAGGTGGATATAAAGTCCAACCTGTACCTGGACCTTCACCAATAAACACTGAGAGAATGAGCAAAATAAAAGATGACACTAATAACCAAAAACTTAAATTATTCATACGAGGAAATGCCATATCTGGTGCGCCAATCATGAGAGGTACAAACCAGTTACCAAATCCTCCCATGAGGGCTGGCATTATCATAAAAAACACCATTATCAACGCATGCCCTGTAACCATTACGTTATATAATTGATAGTTATTGTTCAGTATATTAATGTGCATTAGCTGAGTGCGAATAATCACCGATAATAATCCACCAATAATTCCAGCTAATATGGAAAAAATAATGTACAGTGTCCCTATATCTTTATGATTGGTGGAAAACAACCAACGCTTTATGCCCTTTGGTACGTCACTCATATCTATACTCCAAATTTAACTCACTAATTTTCTATTTTCAATCCACTTATTAAAATCTTCTTTGCTTACTGCTTCAACAACAATTGGCATAAATCCATGGCCTTGACCACACAATTCGTAGCACTGCCCATAATAAACACCAGGCTTTTTGATATTAAACCACGCCTCATTCAGCCTACCTGGTATCGCATCAATTTTTACACCGAAAGCCGGTACTCCCCAACTGTGTATCACATCTCCTGCTGTAACTTGTAAACGAACGTTAGTATTAACGGGTAAAATGATGTTGTTATCAACAGAGAATAGCTTTAAATCTCCTTCGATAAAGTCTTCTTTTCCCTTAATATAACTATCAAATGACACACCTTGATATTCTGGATATTGGTAACTCCAATACCATTGATGGCCAATAACTTTCAGTGTTATATCAGCTTTCGGTATTTCTTCCTGTAGCTTCAGTAATTTAGCGTTTTCAAAGGCTAATATTCCAACAATGATAGTTGGTATAACAAACCAAATAATTTCTAAAGGAACACTATGGGTAGTTTTACTTATGTTTGTTACTTTGCTTTTACGAAAGCGAAACGCTATATAAGCAAGCAGCGCCCACACAAAAAGCATTATTGTAACCATCACAAGCATCACAAACGAATGTGACCTAACTACAGCCTCCATTACTTCAGTTGCAGGAGCAGGAAATCCAAATTGCCAGGAAGTAGGAGCAGAGGCAACAGATATATTTGAGTAAAATATTATCAATAGTGCAAATAACTTCACCATATCTTTTGTTTGTTTGCTATAAAACTAAGTGATATACTGTATAATAGTATATATAAACTTACTATGCAAATAGAGATTAGTGATGGTTAATAATTTTTTAGCATTCAACAAGTATAATAGTACAATACTAATTGAGGAAAAAAGCATTTACATAAATCTATTGTAAGTAAAAATATTATAATATTTTAAATTAAGTATTTACTTTAAGTAAATTCTATAATAAGTTTAATAGTGTCTGTTACTGCTAATAACCCTCTAGCCTCACACCTAAAAGCAGTAACAGACACTATTAAACTTTATGACAAGTTTATAATCTGTAAGATCAAAGTCTTACAAGTTTCTTTATTTCATTATACAACGAAATCTTTAGAGAAGCCAAATGGGCAAAGTTTCATGAAGGTCTTTGGCATCTCTTAGCATAGATCCCTTACTTAACCATCATACCGCGATTCATTCGCAGTATCTCAAAGCATAGATCCCGCTAACACGTAGCGGGATGACGATTGTCGTTTAGCCATAAACATTAAGAAATTTCCCAAATAAAAAAAAAGGCAAAAGAAGCCCCGTGGTGGTTGGCTATTTACTATGTACTAAAATATCGGCGTTTTTTTTGACCTTATCCAGAAAAAGTGGAGAGAAAGTTTGGAATGTTTTTCACAAAGAGAATGATGAATCAAAATGCTCAGGAATGCAATAGTTAATAGTGACGT
>NZ_JAPQLN010000106.1:0-32342 GCF_028981745.1 Wolbachia endosymbiont of Drosophila tristis
GGTTTAAAGTACAGCCAAGAAGATGGGTTGTAGAAAGGACTTTTGCTTGGGTTAATAGGAATAGAAGGCTATCGAAGGAGTATGATTTACTCACAACATCCACTGAGAATTTCATATACCTAGCTATGAGTAGGGTTATGTTAAAGAGGGAATATGCTTGAATTTACTAGTTTCCGGACAACCTCTAAGCCTATCTATCATTCTGATGTGATTTCAGTTTTGTTTACGTGCAAACTCTCTAATCCCACCTTGTAGTTAGGATAAATTAGAGAGACATTAAGATCTTTTTTAATTTTAACATTACTTACTCTCTTTGATCCTAAATAAAAACTCTGTGCATAATCTGGTAACTCAATTGGTTCTGGAGGGCTAACATTGAGAAATTTGGTCGCATATATTACCACTTCAGATTGTGTAGTGGGTAAATCGTCTGCACAATTGTATATTTCACCAGGTTTTATGTTTTGCATGGAAGAAAGTAAAATATTTGATATATCTTCAACGTGAATACGAGAAAAAAAATGCCCTTCTTTTTTCACATTCCTTGCTTTGCCAAGCTGCAAGTCAATTAACACGTTCCTACCAGGACCGTATATTCCAGCTAAACGAAAAATATGTACAGGCAATCTGCTATTCAGCCACCTCTTTTCAGATCTAAGGCGCTTTTCTCCTCTGATTTCTATAGGTTTTGTTTCAGATTCCTCATTCACCCAATTACCAGAGTGATCACCATAGACGCTAGTTGCAGACAAATAACCGAACCATTTTACATTTTGCAGGCAATCACCGTATCTCTCCACAACATCATCGCCATCTGGAGGAATAGAAATTAAAACGTGCGTTGCGCTTTTAAGCAGATCTTGACTAACTTTCTCATAATTAAAGAGGATTACATCTTGTATATTTTTACTTCTTGATGTGCCACTGACTTTCCAACCTAAGTTCAGTAATTTTTTCGATAAAAATTTAGCTACATATCCATAACCAAAGCAAAACAAGTGCATGAAAATTAATTTTTAAAATTCTTCTTGATAAATTCTACTCCTAATTTTATTCCCTCTTCATTAATAATATGCCCTAATGCATGAATTGGGTGTCCTTCAACATTTACTCCATTTTCTTTCAGAGCTTTAACCGCTAAGTCGAGGGACGAAAAAGGTACCACGTCGTCAGCATCACCATGGATAACACATATGTTAGGTTTTGATTTGATCTCTGGTGCAGTTTTTGAAGGTGAAAGAAACCTACCAGAGTATGCAACAACTGATGCACAGGATTGAGAGCGGGTGAGAGCTGTATGTATTGCAAGCATTGCTCCTTGAGAAAATCCAACTAAAGAAAGTTGCGTATCTTTTAAATTAAGCTCCTTTAATTTTGTATCAATGAAATGATTTACAATTGATGTAGCATTTTTTACTCCATTATATAGCGCTTCCTCACTACGATCTTCCAAGCTGAACCACTGATAACCATCACCTATTTCTCTTTCAAACGGAGCATTGGGTACTGTAAAATATGAACCCAGTAAAAACTTGCTCATAACTTTAGCAAGGTGAATGAAATTATCGCCACTTGAGCCCCAACCATGTAAAAAAATAATCAAATTTTTCTTATTTCCGCCTGCACAAATTTCTGGGCCTTTAAGTTCAATCATTTCTTTTCCTTTTGCGTTTATATTTTTATTTAACACTAATTTTCAAATTTGTAAAACCAATGTGCAATTACGTTCCCGATACTACAGATAAAGTGACTTAGGTTCATCGACGATTTGAAAAACCGTCATTCCGCTACTCGTTAGCGGCTGAGATACCGCGAATGAATCGCGGTATGACGTAGGGAAAACCTTAGCTATAAACCTCAGAAATAAGAAAACAAACTAGAAAAAATACCTCACTATAACTGCAGCCTTAAGCAACGTACCTTATTTATTTACGAAAACTGGTATAAATGCTATGCAAGTAGCTACACTACTTGCATGACATCAACAATTGACCTCGACTTACCGTCCAACTAGAAAGTTGTATATAGAATGACAGAAATCCAGATGTTATTTACTTACTTTCGATCTTTTCTATCAATTTTTTAACTAAACCTCTTAGCTTCTTACTGGATTCATCAAGCTCTTGAATTTGCGAGCTGCGCTCTTTCATTAGTTCCTTATAGTTACCTCTTATGTAGTCAATCATTTTCTTCATCTGAGCAATCATCTTGTTAGCATCCATGCTGTCCAAATCAGGTATCATGTTAGGCATAGCGCCTTCTAACATACCGCCAGCCATAAGCTGCTGAGACATTTGCATAAATGGTTTTAAAGTCTGATTAAGCAATTCAGGATCCTTGGCTAATTTTTCTATTTGCTCTCTGCAAGTATCCATATACTGCTTCATAAATTCATCCTCTTGCACTTTACCTGTCATAATTACACCTACTTGAAAATATCGGTTCTTTATTATATATTGTTTTTAAATTAAAAACAATACAAAATACTCATCACAATTGCATTAATACTTTTTAAATAATAAAAAATGCTCCTTTGCTTATAAAGGGTCACATACTTTCTTTAACCACTCCTTATCTTTGACGCTATTTTCTAAGTTTTTATAGACAAATTGATGGTAGCCATTTATCCATTCAATTTCATCCTTAGTAAGCATTTGCACATTTATTAGTCTTCTATCATATGGAATAGAGGTCAGTTGTTTAAAGTTTAAGAAGCCGTTTTCTTGTCTGTTGACATACATCAGATTTTCAATCCTTATTCCATACTCTCCCGGAATGTAATAGCCAGGTTCGTTGGAAAGTATCATCCCTGGCGTGAGTTTCACTTTATTACTTTTTGATATTGCTTGTGGTCCTTCGTGTACTGATAGGTAACTTCCTACTCCATGCCCTGTACCATGCATATAGTCCATTCCAAATTTCCATAAATGCGTACGTGCCAATATATCCAATTCTCCACCAGTAGTGCCGGGGGGAAAGACGACACTTGCTATAGCAATGTGAGCTTTGAGTACTATTGTATAGTGGGTTATTTGCTCATTGGTCGGATTACCAACTACTACAGTTCTTGTCACATCAGTTGTGCCGTCAAGGTACTGGCCACCAGAGTCAATCAAATACAGTCCATCTTTCTGAATTACTTTATTCGTCTTACTGCTTGCACGATAGTGAATTATTGCCCCATTCTCATTAAATGCAGAAATTGTTGGAAAGCTCAATTGTTTAAACAAATTCTGCTCTTTTCTGTATTCTAAAATCCTTTCTTCAGCTTCAAGCTCTGTATCAACATTACTTTCAAGCCAATGTAGAAAATTTGTAACTGCCACTCCATCTCTGATGTGCGCATTTATAGCCCCAGCTATTTCAGTTTGATTTTTTACTGCTTTATAAATTAAACAAGGATCCTCTCTTTCAGCTACCTGTTTATCTTTTATTACAGCCATGATACTCATTGGAGTTGTGTTTGGATCTATAACTATTGAATTTAGCTTGTGCAGCGAATTTTCTAGCTCACTGATATCAAAAATATTTATATGATTGCCTAAATTTGCTTCTATAGTTGAATGTTCTTTATCTTGAATAAACAAATCAACATTACCGCTTTTATACAATATAGCACGACCCAATATACATGGAGTATATTTAGCATTTTCGTTTCTTAAATTTAATAACCATGAAATTGAATTTGGATCAGTTAAAAGCACTGCTTCAGCTTCTTTATCTATACTTTTAGCGACTTTTTCACATTTGTCCTTACTACTTTCACCAGCATATTTAATAGAATGTAAAACCACTGCTTGTTTTCGATAGTCACTTTTTTTCCAGCTAAACAGGGTATTAATTTACAGATATTCTCATACTTTCTTATATCTTCCATGGTAAAATATTGCAAATAATAACCTAGTGAGGCAGTCGATGTTAAGTTTGCTTTTATCCATTCGCGTGGATCCTCTTCTTGTATATTATATACTTGAAAATTGCCCTGATCGAGCTGATTGTGAGCTTGTGTGATATAGCGTCCATCTGTAAAAAATTGGCACTTGTTGTTTTTTGTGACAATAAGCAGCCCATTTGTTCCTGTGAAGCCACACAGCTTTGTTAGCTCCTCTGAATACTCATTTAAATATTCGTCTTTAGTATGTAACACAAATGCATCAACGTTTATTTCGTGCATAAAAGAACGAAATTCTTTGATTTTTGACATGGAATGCCTCACGCAAAACTAGCAGCTACTTTCGTTTTCCTGTTTCTCAAATACACTAATATGCTCACTATCGCTGCGGGAGTGATGCCTTGTATTTGCTTTGCAATGCCAATCGTCGCTGGTTTTATTGTTTGTAGCTTTTCTATTACCTCACTTGACAAGCCTTTAACTTGTGAATAGTTGAAGTTGATTGGAATTTGAGTGTTAATTTCCTCTCGTAAAAACTTCATATCTGCTTCTTGTCTTATTAGGTAGGGTTTATATTTTGCTTCAATTTCAACCGCTTCGCATATTTCATTCTTAGCTCTATTATCCGCTTTGGTGTGTCCCATTTTGCCATTCCAGCGCGTGACGCTGCTTAACTCCGGCCATATTTCTTGTAATTTATTCCAGTCGATGTTTGGATAGCTAAGTAAATCTAGTGCCGTTTTTCTTATCCCATCATAAGATATTTTGATACCATAAGACCTAAGCTGCTCAGGAGTAATCGTCAGACTCCCTAACTTCTCTTCAAGCTGCTTAATGGATTCAAGTTTATTCTGTAAAACAGAGTATCTCTCATGCGAAACAAGGGAAATATCATAACCTTTTTGTGTTAATCTTCTATCTGCATTGTCTGACCTGATAGCTAGCCTATATTCTGCACGCGAGGTAAATAATCTATAAGGTTCGATCACCCCTTTGATGACTAGATCATCTATCATTACGCCGATATATGAGTCTGTGCGATGAAGAACAAAGCTTTCTTTTTTTTCAGATGCAGAAAGTGCTGCATTGATCCCGGCAATAATTCCTTGCCCTGCTGCTTCTTCATATCCAGTGGTGCCATTAATTTGGCCAGCAAAATATAGGCCTTTAATTTTCTTAGTTTCAAGAGTATGAAACAGCTCTCGTGGGTCAATATAGTCATACTCAACTGCATATCCAGGCCTTAGTATTTCTGCGTTTTCAAGTCCTTTGATACTCTTTATCATTTCACGCTGCACTTCAATAGGCAATGAATTTGAAATTCCGTTCGGGTATACAGTATCATCATCCAGGCCTTCTGGCTCTAGAAATATTTGATGACTACTTTTTTCTGCAAATTTATTAACTTTAACTTCAATTGATGGGCAGTATCTTGGTGCTATAATATCATCCAAATACGAAGAAGCTGACCTGTGCAGATTCTCTCTAATTATTTTATGCGTGTTTTCATTAGTATGGGTAATAAAGCATGATACCTGAGGTTGGTTAATTTTTTCTGTGAGATAAGAAAACGGCACAGGTGGATTATCACCCACTTGTTCTTGCAATATTGACCAGTTTATAGTGCCACGATCAAGCCTCGGTGGAGTTCCAGTACGCAATCTACCTAATTTAAAATTATATTTCTTCAACGTATTTGCAAGTTCTACTGCAGGCTTATCTCCCATTCTCCCTGAAGGAGTTACCTGCTCTCCTATATGAATCACACCCCGCAGAAAAGTCCCTGTAGTTAGAACGACTTTACTTGTCAGTATATGCTCCCCTGAGCTTGTTATTACAGCTTTAATGCACAATTCTCCATTGTTATTACTCTCTATAAGAAAATCGTCAACCGACTCTTCTTTTACCGTCAAATTATTATAATTTAGAATAATTTCCTGTATTGCTTGCTTGTATAATTTTCGGTCTGCCTGTGCACGCGGGCCCCATACTGCTGCACCTCTGCTGCTATTTAAAATGACTGAGTGTATACTTGCTTGATCGATTGCTCTTCCCATTATTCCATCAAGAGCGTCAACTTCCCTGACTACAACGCCCTTTGCAACTCCTCCGATTGCTGGATTGCAGGACATTTCCCCTATAGTTGAAATTTTATGAGTTATAAGCAGCGTGTTTGCACCAAGGCGAGCTGCAGCAGCAGCAGCTTCGCACCCTGCATGACCACCACCTACTACTACTACATCATATTTATGCATGCCTTCTTGAGTAATTCTTACTCTACTAATATTCTAACTATTAGCGGTTAATGTCAAATTTTACAGTAATTAACTATTTCAATCATCAGTGGCCAATGTATAGCTAACTCACGTCATACCGTCACGGTATCTCTAGATCCCGCTAACAAGCAGCGGGATGACGGTTTTTCAAATTATCGGGTTTTAGTGGGGCGAGCGACCAGGATCGAACTGGCGACATTCAGTACCACAAACTGACGCTCTACCAACTGAGCTACGCCCGCCAAGATATAAAATTTCTAACATAAGAGCGCAAATAGTCAATTGATTATTTAACTCTCCTTTTGCAGAGGGTTTTAAGTTTAGCCAATAAATATTTTCATTGATACTTTTACCATTATAGTTAATTGTATTGACACTAATGAAGTAGTGGTATGTTTAAAAGTATTTTCACATTTAGTTTTTTTACGGCTATTTCAAGGATCTCAGGGTTAATAAGAGATGTATTGATTGCTACGGTTATTGGTGCGAACTCTCTTGCAGACATATTTTTTTCTTCGTTTCGTTTTGCCAATCTATTTCGAGCATTTTTTGCAGAAGGAGCGTTCACTACCTCATTCATACCATTATATTCGACAGAATCATATGATAATAAAAAGGCATTTAATTTTGCAAGTAGTGTAATATCCATTACGTTTATTATCTTAGTAATTTTTTGCCTTATCATGCAAACTTTCTCCCCTTATATGATTCAAATTTTTGCTCCTGGATTTGACCAAAGTAAGTTTACCCTTACTGTTACTTTATCAAGAATTATGATGCCCTACATAATCTTTGTTTCAATTGCATCACTTATTGGTGGAATGCTGCAAGTAAAGCAGCATTTTGCTTCAACAGCTATTGCACCAATCGTTTTGAATCTCTGTTTAATCATCAGTTTGTTTGTGCCTTACGTAAAAACTCCAGCGCACAACCTTTCTATAGCTGTCCTTATAGGAGGAATTTTCCAGCTACTTTTGATACTATTTAGTGCATACAAGTTAAAGGCAGCTTTTTCTTTTAGCCTTGAATTAAGCAATGAAGTAAGGTTATTTTTTAAGCGTGTGATACCTGCAATTATCAACAATTGTGTAACTCAAATAAGCTTATGGATTGATACAATCATGGCGAGTTTTATACCAAATGCGGTGTCCTATATATATTATGCCGATAGACTAAATCAACTACCGCAGGGAATAATCGGTACTGCAATTGGTACAGTGCTTCTTCCTTTAATTTCAAAACAGGTGGATAATACTGAAAATATAGTCAAAATACAGAACAAGGCTCTCAACATAGGATTAATGTTAATTATGCCAACAACTGCTGCCTTTATCATTATTCCCGACATAATTTTACTTACGCTTTTTTCTTACGGCCGGTTTGATCATTATGCAGTGCAGCAAACTGTTCCCACTTTAATAGCATTTTCTCTTTCTTTACCTGCATTTATTATAAATAAAGTATTGCTACCTACATTTTTTGCTAAAGGCAATCTGAAAATACCAACCATATTTTCGCTAATGTGTCTTGGAATTAATGTAGTGCTAAACCTTTTGTTAATGAACGAGTATCAGCATACGGGGATTGCTATTGCTACTTCCGTTTCCACTTGGATAAACTCTATTCTATTAATTAGTTATTTAACAATAAATAAAATGTATAAGGTTAGCCAAGCGTTATTGTTAAATGTCATGAAAATTTTTGTAGCAACGGCAGTCATGTCAATAGCCCTTTATATTTTTAATTCTTTGTTGGCAGGATTATTTTTTGATAAAATGTTGGCTCGTATTGTTTATTTAACGACTTTAATAGCTTTGAGTGTTATTGTTTATTTTGGTATTCTCTATTTAATATTTAAGGGAAACTTTAAGCATGTGTAAATTATGAGACTTTCTTTATATGCTATATTATCAATCTCACTGCTATTAATTCTCATGCATGTTGCTGCAACTTTTAAGGATTGGAGTGGCTACAGGAAATATATCATAAAAGAGTTAGAGAAGACGTATGATGCTAAAGTGCATATTGGGGGAAAAATTAAAGTTTCGTTGATTACCCCAAAGCTCACTATTTATAATGTATACGTACAATACAACGAAAATAAAGAGCAAAAGTTGTCAGATTTAATTAGTGTAAGAAAAATTGAAATAAGGCCATCATTCCTATCGTTGTTTTTATTTTCGTTGCAACCAAAGTCAATCACATTGTTTGGCATGAAAAGCAACAAAGAAAATTTACTTAATATTATAAATACAAACGCCAGTGGTAACACAGTCGATATAGTAATAAAAGACAGCCAAGTAAGTTTCAAGAATGATTTCGCTGATATTGTTAACATAAAGGAAGTTGCTGTAAAAAAAAATAAGCGGTTTTTTGGTAAAGTAAAGGTAGGTGATAATAATTACGATTTTTCAGGAAAGGTTAATATCACAAAAAGGAATGTACACATTAGTGTTGAATCAAATTTTGTAAATTTGCTATTTACAGGTAATAGAAATCAAGAAGAACTCCAGGGTAATTTAACATTAACAATTAATAACAGTTCCGGTTCTGTGAGTGATTTAGCAAAAATCATTAATCTTAGCTTTCTCTCTTGTGTTATTCCTAGCGAAAATATCAAGATATCATCCAATATAAGTCTTAATGAAAGTGAGTTTACGGCAACTGACTTAAAAATTGATTCCAAAAGCATGCAAGCCAGCGGTACAATACAAAATGATAGAAAAGGCAATCACACTAATTTCAATATTAGCTTCAGTAAAGTTGATTTAGATTCCATACAAAATGATTCACAAAGAACAATGAATATGAAGGATCTTCTGGAATGTTTTAGAGCAGTTGTGCCAAAGAACTTGAGCTTAAATTTTAATATGGAAGCTTCTAACATTCAATATCAAAACAAAATATTGGACAATTTCCGTGCTGTACTAAAATCCACTGATGGCAAAGTAAAAGTTAATACGCTTCTTAAATTTCCTGGAATCAATAATATATCTTACTTATCAGGAGAGATCTCAAACAATAATGTCCTATCTGAATTCAACGGTGATTTATTAGTCGAAGGAAATGATTTTGAGTCATTCATTTCATGTTTTTTCCCTTCTATAAAGATGAAAGAAAACCAGAAAAATCAATTTACACTAAGTTCTAAACTGCACCTTGCACCAAGAATATTATCTATCTCAGACATTAGACTGCTAAATAATAAGGAATCCTTGCAAGGATCAATTAGAGTAAGCCACACAAAAAAACGCAGTGTGATCGATGGTGAATTTAGCATGCATAATCTTGATGCAGATAAATATGATCATTCATTATTTAGCAGTTTACCTAAAATGCAATGGCTGAAAAATTTTCAGTATGATACAAATATAAAGGCCCGTGTTAATAACCTTACATTGAATGATACGAAAATTAAAAATTTGGATTTTTTGCTGAAAATGGAAAAAGGTAAGCTAGTTGCAGATAAAATAAAACTATCTGGAGAAGATTTCGATATTACCGGTAATGCAAAAATATTAGCAGATCAAAAATACGCCAAACCTTTATTAGATGTTAACCTTACGGGCAGTAAATTTAATGGAAAAATTATTACATTACCAAATTTAGTAGAGACGAAAAGAAATTCAAGAAATGAGATAGATCAAATTCAATGGTCAACAAAGCAGCTTGATTTTTTGGATGATAAAGAAGGCTTTGATGCAAATGTGCAAATCAATACTGCAGAATTTAAAACCGAGCAGAATGTTTTAAAAGATTTTAATTTGGATGCGGTAATGAGAAACAACACTATCACTATCAGGCAGGCAAGTTACGTATTAGAACGCGGGCAAGTGTTTTTTCAGGGTTATTTAAGATCAGACTCAATAAATACAAGATTTTCTATTGTAAATTTGGACACTAAAAAGATTGGTAAGGTTATAGGAATTGACAATGTAAATGGTCAGGTAAGCTTAAATGGTGAAATCAAAACTCAAGGAAAAAGTTTTCATGATTGGGCTAGTAACTTATCAGGAGATGTAAACTTACAAGCGCAAGGAATAGAAGTTACTAATGTAGATTTCAATTCATTTATCACTAATTTGTTAAGCAGTAAGAATAAATCTGAAATTTCCACACTTGCTTATGTTGATATATATAATGGCAAGACATTTTTTGAAAATATTAGCGGAAAAGCAAGTATTAAGAGTGGTATATGTTCAACTAGTTTACAGTTCGGGATTGATCAAGCATCAGGATCGATCTCTTCTAATTTAACCTTATCTAACTTCGCTTTAGCTTCTATATTCAGGTTCTTTTTCATACCACCAAATTATAGTAATCCAATCTATATCGATATGCATTTGGATGGCCCTATTTGGCGTCCTAAGATGAGTTTTGATGTAGACCAAATCTTCATCGCTCTGGTTGGCAAGAAAAATAGTTAATTTACTTAGGTGTACGGTTTAGGGGACAATAAACTCATCTGAACGGATACAAACTTAACCTAACTCATCACCACCTGGCAGTGGTGGCAAGCCAAATGCTTCTCTCTTTTCGTTGAGCGTCATGAAGCTTGCGTTTTCTACGTATTTCCACAACTTTTGTCTTTTTTCCATGAGAATTTCTATTGCATCTTTGTCATACGACAAGCACAGATCTTCACCAAATCTTGGTGTCAGCCAAGAATTCAGGTGACAGATAATATTTTCTAGCGTTGGTAAAACCGTCTGCTCCCAGAGGGATAAGCGTGCTTCGACTAAATTGCTATAAGTGTTATCACCCGGTATGCCAAGCAATTGCGGTGGAACGCCAAAAGCTAGCGCAATATCACGAGCTGAGCTGTGTTTGGACTCAATAAAATCCATATCCCTTGGCGATAAGCTCATTTCTTTCCACTCCAAGCCTCCTTCAAGCAATATCGGTCTTCCAGCGTTTATAGAACCTGAATAATGATCATTTATCTGCGCTTTTAAGCGTTGGTACTGCTCTTGACTTAAACTTCCACCACTTCCATCTTTTGCTGATTTTACAACTATTGCACCACTTGGTCTTGCCCCATTTTGCAACATCGCTTGATTCCAAGCACCCGCCTGATTATGTTGATCTATGCTATATGCAGCTGCCTCAATTGGTGATAACCCATACCAATCATTCAAAGGATTAAAGGTCTTTAAGTGCAACACTGCTGAACATCCAGTTAGTTTATCAACTTTAAAGTCATAACTGTTGTTATTTATGGTATAACGATAGATATAAGGAACGTTATTTCTCCCTGGAACAATTTCAACCCTATCGGGGCGCAGAAGATAAAGCTCTGTTGGTGGTTTTCTACTATTCTGTGACTCAACCATCAATATATAAGAATTGCCGTTAACTAACCGATAAGTTACAATCCCCTCAATAAATTCCGATTTTGATGTCATTGGATTAGGAGAATAAAGTAATTTCAGTAATGGATGGGCTTTTAATTGCGATTTTCCCTGTTCAGTAAGCTGGCAGAGAGTAAAAGGTACCGAAGATGCAGCACTTGCAATCATATTAATTGCTCGAAAGGCAATAACATTTTTTATGTAACCTTCCTCAGCAAAACTTACATAATCACGCTTACTCCAACTTGGCTCCATCATTAGCTGCAAAGCAGAATATTTAGTAAATACTGCGCTTTTTTTTCTTTGAAAAATATTGAGATTCATATATGCCTCCTAAAAAATTGAATTTGTGGTAGAATTATATCAATTGGTGTCACAGGAAGGATATACTAACGTACGAACATTATGTTTGAGAGCAATCTCTACACAGTAGTTAAATGGCAGGCACAATAAGGGGTAGCAAAAAGAATGAGCTTTTTTTTTGAGCTGAGCGAAGCCACCTAAGGTAGAAAATGAATCAGGAAGGAGTAAAAATATATTTAATATTTATATGATGTACTTACTTATAAATATCTTTTCTGTGTCCTATCTCTGTGATAACCACTTCATATTTTATAATATTTACGGAATAGATAACGCGATAATCACCTACCCTTAATCTTCTTTGTCCTTTAAATCTGTAATATAATGGCTCACCAAGGTTAATGGGATCAACTGTAAGGCGCTTATTTATCGCATTTATGATCCTTAATCTTATTGTTTTTGGAAGAGCTGGAAGGTCTTTCTCAAGAACGCTTTCTATGAAGATAATATTGTATTCCAGTCTACATCCTCACTTCTAATTTTCTTTACACCTGAAACATTACGTTTAGCAGCACGCTCAATTAGTATTTTATCTTCCTCATTTTCAATTGCTTCTTGTATTAGCTTCTCTGTTAGTTCTTTAATGGACTTATTTCTTATTTTAGCCAGTCCAGCAAGACACTCTGAAATTTCGTTGTTGAAAGTTATGCTAAATTTTGAGTTTGCCATATATTTTACCTAAAATCTACTAATAATTATACAACATTTTTCTGAATTTTTCAATAAAAAAAGTTGCCTATACGTAAAGAGGACCTGTGTTGACAAATAATTAAACATTTGTCATGTACTATGTTTGTTAAGGAGAAATAGCACAGAAGTTAGTATTAAGTATATTAGGAATAAGAAAGGCTGCGCCCAGTGTCACACACTGGAATAACAGGAAAAAACGAACTGCTATACTAAAAAAAAAGAAATAGAATATGACAGAATGGCTAATATCTAATCAGCTTATTGATTATAACTGTGCTGTAAAATCCATGGAAGAGAAAATTCAACAAATTCACAATAATTCAGCAGACGAATTGGTATGGCTACTCCAGCACCCTCCACTTTATACTGCAGGAATCAGTGCAACAGCTGATGATATTGTTGAAAAACTATTTCCCATATATAAAACAGGAAGGGGTGGTAAACACACATATCATGGTCCAGGACAGCGCATTATATATTTAATGTTAAACCTTAAAAAAAGAAACAAATGCGATATAAAGCTATATATTAGAGATCTAAGTAAGTGGATCATAAATGTTTTAAAGCAATTTAATATACTTGGAGAGTTTAGAGAAGATAGAATAGGCATTTGGGTAAACCATAACGGAGTAGAAAAAAAAATTGCAGCTTTTGGTATTCGCTTAAGAAAATGGGTAACTTATCATGGCATAGCGCTTAACGTCTTTCCAGACCTCTCTCACTATAAGGGTATTATTCCTTGTGGGTTGCAAGGTTATGGCGTCACGTCAATGGAAGAACTAGGAGTGAAAGTTCCACTCTCTGAATTGGATGATATACTAAAAAAAGAGTTTTATAAGATATTTTAATGATTGTTTACCTTTTATATTTCATTCTCACTTTATGTGCTAACACAGGTATTCATGCAATGGACCAAGTTGATATTATTGCTCCTTCCTCCAAGGGAAAAGAATCAGATCTGACTACTATAAAAGAATATGTAGAAGCTTTGGATTTTAATCCCCATATTTCGGAGAAAATATATAGTAATGATAACCCATTTTATTCCAACTCTGATGAATTCAGAGCAAATGATTTGGTTAGTGCACTAACCGGTGATAGTAAAATAATCTGGTGTATCAGAGGAGGAGAAGGGGCTTCTCGGTTAATTCCCTATCTAGAAAAGTTACCCAATGATAAAAAAGAAAGGATTGCTCAAAACAAAAAGATCCTCATAGGCTATAGCGATATAACTGCCTTGCACATCCATCTACAAGCTAAATATGATTGGCAAACTCTTCACGGCACCATGTTGGAAATGATAGTAAATAACTCCGTTTCTGAAAGCTCTGTTGAAAAATTGAAAGAGTTAATTCTTAACAAGCGGGATTCTATCAGATTTGATAAGCTAAAGATGATAAATAATGGCATTAGACTAAAAGATGGCAGATTAAAGTCTAAAATCATCGGTGGTAATATGACTTTAGTTGAAAACAGTATAGGAACTGTTTGGCAAATAAATGCGAAAGGTAAAATTCTATTTTTAGAGGACATAAGAGTCTACCCATACGCAATAGAGCGCAGTTTAGATCACCTAAAACAAGCTCACATCTTTGATGGAGTATATGCAGTAATCTTTGGGGATTTCGTTAACTGCTATAACGATAACCTTGTTGAAGTTGTAAAAGAAAGGTTTGCAAAAAGTGTTAACTTTCCTGTATTTACTATGAAAGGGGTAGGCCATGGACATACAAATGATCCTTTACCTTTTAACACTCACGCTATTATTAGCGTTCAAGACGAAAAAGAAGGTTTGTTTTTTATGGACGTGCAGAATGTTAGCTAATCTTATAGCTAACGCGAGCTCTACGTCATACCGCCGCAGTATCTCTTAGCCGCTAACACGTACTTAACCGTCATACCGCGATTCATTCGCGGTATCTCATCCGCTAACAAGCAGCAGTTCTACGTCATACCGCCGTGGTATCTTTTAGCATAGATCCCGCTAACACGTAGCGGGATGACGAGCTTATCGTCATGCTGCCGCGAACCGTCATACCGCCACGAACTGTCATACCACCACGAACCGTCATACCGCGATTCATTCGCGGTATCTCTAGATCCCGCTAACACGTAGCGGGATGACGGTTGTCAGGGTGTCACGCAAGTAGCTGACTACTTGGATCTGGTAGGCTTAAATCACAATGCCCGTAAAGCTGCGACCCTAGAGCTACTATCTCTCACCCACTGCAAATATTGCACGGTACTATCCACTTGATCATCGTGTCGAGTTTCAGGAAACATTAAAATCTCATACTCAAAATCGTTCAGCCATACTGCTTGGTGCGGCAGAAAAACCTTGCCAGACTCTATAATCGGAACAATTTGATAAAATCGAGTGAGTTTGTCATCATGTGGTACTATTTCGATAATTGGTAAATCACTGTTTGTCTTTAGCTCTTGCACCAATTGCTGACCACTTGTTTTTGCTTCGATTAAAATTGCGTGCGGTGTCCATCTTGCAGCTAGTGACAGAACTTGCTCTTTAAGCTTTGGATACTCAAGCTTTGCGCGATATACATCGAGTAAATAGAATTTATTGCCCACTTTTGTCCAGGTGGTGCAGACGCTAAAGTTGCTCATGCTGCTTGTTGAAACTGCAGTGTCCCAGCTCTGAGTGACATATGAGAGACTATCAGAAAAATTTCTATAGCGCTTCAGCCACTCTCGTTTAATTATACCACTTGAAAGTGGCAGAGGGTTTTGTTGATATTGTGCAGCAAAAGCGTAACTTCCAAGTTCAACCTTTATCATCTCAACTTCTTCTTTTCCTCCATCGAGGGGATATAGCAACTGACCTTCTTCTCTTGAGTATAATATTACGGGTGGTGTCATTCTAGCACTTGATGCTGTAATCCAGCTTTTGTACTCATTTGTAGTTACTCGGGTGACAGGAACAAGAAAAGGAGGCGCTGGCTTTTTGATTGAATAGATAATCTCCTTATTTTCAGATATCATCGGTAAACAAGTATGGTTCCATATGTTTTTCGGTTTGGAGAGAAGGTGCCCGGTTAAATCTTCTTGATGTAGCCTATGCATCACAAGAACAATTACTCCTTTTTTTCTATTGTTGAGCCTGGCTACTAAAGTCTGGTCAAACCAATTTGTAGCACGCTTTCTAAACGTTTCACTCAAAGCTTGGGCGGGACTCAGTGGATCATCCACGATGATGAAATCACCACCTTCACCTGTTAACGTCCCTCCAACTGACGTTGCGATTCTGTATCCTCTCTGCACTGTTTGAAATTTGTATTTGGTATTCTGATCTTTGGATAGTTCTACCTCTGGAAACAGCTCTCTATACCAACTAGACTGCATTATGCATCTTGTATCGAGCGAGTGCTTTTCGCTAAGCAGCCGAGAGTAGCTTGCAACTATTATTCTTGCAGTTGGCTGATTTCCCAGTATCCATGCGGGCCACGCAACACTAGCGCACAGGGACTTCATTGAACGCGGAGGCATATTGAATATTATTCGCCTCATTTTGCCAACATTTGCCGCTTCAAGTCTGTCTGCTATGACTTTTATATACTGATAATCATTATACTCACACCCCGGCACTACCGTTTGAAAACACAGTTCAATGAATTTTAGAAAGTTCATGATATAATGTTGAAACCAACGCGTGACGCTGGGATGACAAAAAAAGGAGCACTGAAGGCTATAGGTGAGACGTTGCGGTATCTCTAGATCCCGCTAACAAGCAGCGGGATGACGAATTACTTAACCATCATCTACACCGTCATACCGCGATTCATTCGCGGTATCTCAGCCGCTAACAAGTAGCGGAATGACGAATTACTTAACCATCATTACACCGTCATACCGCGATTCATTCGCGGTATCTCAAAGCATAGATCCCGCTAACAAGTAGCGGGATGACGGTTGTCGTTTAGCTATAAATATTAAGAAATTTACCAAATAAAAAAAAGGCAAAAGAAGCCCCGTGGTTGGCTAATTACTTACATTATACTTTCAAGTATGGCGTTTTTTTATTCTAAACGCTTAATAACCGCGATTTAGCTGCTTTTTAATGCAACTAACCTTTAGTCATAAATGTTTAAGAAATTTACTAAACAGAAAAAAAGGCAAAAGAAACCCTAGGGTAGCTAATTATTCACTATCCATTTTTTAAGTTGGCGTTTTTTGATATTTTAAATGCTTTATAAGCGCATTTCAGCTTATATTAGGTAAAAACCTAGAAATTTTATAAAGACATAAGATGCACATAGTGCAAAAAATTAAACATGGGACGCCAGATACGTGAGTTTTTTTGTCATTTAATCTGTACAGAGAAGATAAATAAATAGCTTCAGTTTCATGATAAGGGGACTGGCAAGGCTTGTCAAGCAAGTTTTTTGCAATATCAGGGGATAATTTCGACCATAAATCCCTATCAATAAATTTTAACAAAAATACTTTAGTGCATTTTCAAATATAAGCATTCCATCGCCATATTTTGGCACAGCAACACCTAAACGCTTGCTCTTTTCTTTTTCAAGGGGCCAATTATCTTGCTGGGTAAAAAATATTCCCCTTTCTGGATGGGGCATTAAAGCTAGCACTCTTCCACTTTTATCTGATAAAGCTGCTAGGTCGTATGTAGATCCATTCGGATTGTAAGGAAATTGTAGGTTAGCATAGTTGCCATTTTTATCAATGTAACGTAATGCGGTGGAATTGCTCTCAATCAATTGGTTCAAAATATCTTGATCCATAAAAAATTTGCCTTCCCCATGAGCAATAGGGAGATATAGTTCACTCAGACCCCGTAGCCAAACAGAATTACTCTTTGAATTAACTCTCACTCTAATCCAACGGCATTGATAATTGCCTATATCATTATGGATTAAAGCTAGACTAGAGAATTCTGGAATTAATTTTACTAATATCTGACAACCATTACATATTCCTATAATCAGCTTGTCCTGAGATAAAAACTCTTGAAACTCATCCAACAAGTTGTTTTTAATACGTAAAGCAAACGCATTACCAGCACCAGTGTCATCACCATAGGAAAAACCCCCTGGAATTGCAAGTATATTGCTTAATTTCAGTTCACCTGGATTATCTATGATATCGTTAATGTGAACGATTTTTACTTCAATATTACCAATACCAAGTTTTCTGCTGCATTCCATAAATGCAAATGCAGTTTCTTTTTCGCAATTTAAGCCATAACCAGATAGGACTGTGATTTTCATGAATTGCTAAAAATTAAAAAATTCGAATTTCCTTTTTACAAAATTTGCTACTAAATTTAACGCAAATAACACCAATAATAAAGCTATAATTGCGATAGCAGCAAGTTCAACAAATGCAATTTCAGGATTGCTTGACCATATGTATATTTGCACAGGTAGAACAGTCGCCGGATCGAAAAAGGACGTAGGTGTATCAGCAATAAATGCCACCATACCCATCATAAGTAAAGGAGAAGATTCACCTAAAATCCTTGCAATTGCAAGCACAGTACCATGTATTATTCTTGGTAACGCAATCGGTAAAGAGTGATCTAATATCACCTTGATGTGAGGTGCACCGAGCGCAAACGCTGCATCTTTTATCGTAATAGGAACATTCGCAAAGGCATTTTTTGTTGCAATTATAATATTAGGTAACATCATAAATGAAAGAGTCATTCCACCAACAAGTGGTGAAGAGCGTGGTAGCCCAAATATGCCAAGATAGAGAGTTAAGCCCACTACACCAAATATTATTGAAGGCACTGCAGCAAGATTATTTATGCTAATTTCTACAATATTAGTCATTAGCCTATTTTTAGGCATAAATTCGTAAAGACAGATGCCCGACATAATTCCTATTGGTAATGCTAATGCTAGGCACACTATAATTGTCATTAATGAACCGATAAACGCTCCTAAAATCCCTGCATTTTCAGGTTCACGAGAGTCAGATTTAAGGAATAAAGACTTATTAAAAAATTTTTTCACTCTCCTCTTTTCTTTTAGCCAATCAAGTAATTTAGCATAACGATCATTCAAATATTTATCTTTATTTATTGAATTAATTATACTTGACGCGGTAAACCAGATCTCATATTCACCACTATCTTTTACTTTCTTACGAAAAAATTTCTCTAGTTCTTTGCAAGAATTACGACTTAAAATTTCGTCACCGTCTTTAAAATCAGTTCCTCCAAACACCTTACGTAAAGAATCGTTGAGTAAGCCAATGGACTTATACCGCAAATCACTAGGATTACTCGCCAAAGCAAGATCAGCATTTATTTCAACTGGCAATAAAATTTTCGTTACTGTTAAGGCACTGTAAGAGTTAACCAATATACTGAGCAATATACACACAGGACAGCCAAGTGAGATAACTAGTGCCGTGAAAGAACAAAAGCGTAGCGCTCTGTTCTTTTTATTTTTCCTTTTTATACGAGCATGTACACGCCTTGACTGAAGTAATTTAAGGAATTTTTTCTTTATACTCATTTACTTTTCTTTACACGAGGATTTGAAAAAACTTTCCCCTTTTTTGTCATGCAAGTAGCTGACACTGGGATCCAGCAGGCTTTGCCTGCAAATAATTTTTACATTTTCCATGAAAGCACAAACCAAAAGGAGAATAATGAATGCTGGATCCCAGTGTCGGAGCACTGGGATGACACCACAGCGGGAGGCAAACACAATGTTCGTACAGTTGTGTGTCACGCACTGGGATGACAAGAGAGAGTTCTGAGATGACACAATTGACATCACTCCCTATTGTATCTACTTAGATTTCTTTTTAACATAAGTAGTACGCTCTTTGATCCTTGCAGCTTTTCCAAATAGTTTGCACAGATAATACAGTTTTGCTCTACGAACCTTTCCTTTTCTTGTCACTTGCACTGAAACCAGTGCAGGAGAATAAACAAAAAACTGAGACACTATACTTTCTCCATGGCTCACTTTTCTGACTGCAAAAGAAGAATGTAACCCGCGGTTCCTTTTTGATATACATACACCTTCAAATATCTGTATACGTTCACTTGTACCGTCAACTACTTTAAAAGTGACCTTCAAATCATCGCCAGGACGAAATTCTGGTATTTCTTTAGCTAACACTTGCATTTGCTGTTCGTTAAATTTTTTAAGTAAATTTGTCATTTATCTCTCCACTCAATAATTCAGGCCTACGCTTTTTTGTTATAACATGAGACTGCTTCTGCCTCCAATCACTTATTTTTTTGTGATTGCCAGATAACAAAACCTCAGGTACTTTATATCCCTTCCACTGCTCAGGTCTAGTATATTGAGGATATTCAAGTACACCACCACCATAATTAAAACTTTCTTCAGTAATACTATCGGTATTATTTACTACACCTGGAAGAAGTCTAATGCATGCATCAAGAACCACCATTGCAGCTGGCTCACCTCCTGAAAGTATATAATCTCCAATACTTAACTCATAAGGAGTATACGCATCAATTATCCTTTGGTCAATACCTTCAAATCGACCACACAATATTGTTATATGAGGAAACTCTAATAATTCTCTGGCAATATTCTGATTAAACTTAGTTCCAGATGGAGTCATGTAAATAAACTTAGTGTTTTTATGAACAGAGAGCATACTATCTACTGCATCACCAACTACATCAGAACGCATAACCATTCCTGCTCCACCTCCATATGGAACATCATCCACAGTTGAATGTTTATCTTTCGCAAAAGAACGAATATTTATTACTTCAAGGTTCCATATTTTTTTTTCTAACGCTTTTCCGGCAAGAGAATAGTTCAAAAACCCCGGGAACATTTCTGGGAATATGGTTAATATTGTAACATTGAATGCCATTAAGGTTTATTTTAAGTTATTTGGGGCTATACTCTAAGAATAGTAAATTGATATAATATATAGTTAAATTAAACATGTCACTGAATAAAACGATATACGAAGGTAAAGCGAAAGCCATTATTGAAACTGAAGACTTATCAATTGTCATACAGCACTTTAAAGATGATGTTACAGCATTCAATAAGGAAAAATATGAAATAATCGATGGTAAAGGAATAATTAATAATCATATTAGTGCTTTTATCATGGAAAAGCTTGAGAAAGCAGAAATTAGCACACACTTTATAAAAACTCTAAACGAAAGAGAACAGCTAGTCAAAAAACTCAAGATAATACCTCTTGAGGTAGTAGTTAGAAATGTCGCAGCTGGCAGCTTTTGCAAACGTTTTAATATCAAAGAAGGTGAGAGGCTTGCATCTCCTATAATCGATTTTTTTTACAAAAATGATGACCTAGCCGACCCAATGGTAAGTGAAAATCACATACTGTATTTTGATTGGCTATCTAGCAAAGAAATGGATGAAGTTAAAACTACAACTTTAAAAATCAACGAAATATTAGTTCACCTATTTTCAAATGCAAGTATATATTTAGTTGATCTCAAGTTAGAATTTGGCAGATTAATAAATGACAGTACTAAAATCGTTTTAGCTGATGAAATTAGCCCTGATAACTGCAGATTATGGGATAAAAATACTTATAAAAAGCTAGATAAAGATGTCTTTCGTTTGAATTTAGGAGATTTAAAGGAAGCATACCTAGAAGTTGCAAAAAGACTGTCAGTAAAGTTAGGTTAACTAAATACTACTCTATCAAGTGGAGGGTTACATGCCTCATCAAGTTTTCCAATAATTTCAATTTTTTCTCCACGTTTTTGGAAATGATTTTTCACGTTTTGCATATTCTCAGAACTTACGATCAATACCATACCAATACCACAATTAAATGTTTTTAGCATTTCTTTCTTCTCTATTTTACCCTCCTTTGTTAGCCATAAAAATATATCTGGCCATTTCCAGGAATTAATGTCTATGTTTGCAAATAAGTTTTTTGGAAGAATTCGCGGAATATTGTCTACCAAACCACCACCCGTGATGTGCGCAATACCTTTTACTTGTGACATGATAGGCAGCAAAGAATCAACATATATTTTTGTTGGTTCAAGTAGTATTTCACTCCAAGATTTATTATTCCATAGAGATGTATCGTTATAATTTATACCTAAGCTTTTGAAAACATGGCGCACTAAAGAAAACCCATTTGAGTGAATTCCACTTGACTCTAAGCCAACTATATAATCACCTGCTTTCATCATACTACAGTTTGGAAGAATTTGCTTTCGATCAACTACACCAACCACAAACCCTGCAAGGTCATAGTGATTATTACCATACATTCCAGGCATTTCTGCAGTTTCCCCACCAACCAATGCTATTTTAGCTTGCTTGCACCCCTCTGCAATGCCCTTAACCACAGATAATAAAACATCTTTGGTCAAAACGCCTGTTGCAAAGTAATCAAGGAAAAACAAAGGCGTTGCTCCTTGTGCAAGTAAGTCATTTACACACATTGCAACTAAATCTATACCTATAGTATCATGTTTATTCACTTCTTGAGCTATCAACAGTTTCGTACCTACTCCATCAGTTGAGGAAACGAGTACTGGATGGTCATACTTCTTACTTAGTGCAGCAAAATCAAATAACGCAGAAAATGAACCTATTTCGCTGATTACTTCTTCTCTAGTAGTTTCTTGAGCAATAGGCTTGACTTCTTTTATTAACTTATTATATAGTTCAATATCTATTCCTGATCTGGTATAAGTATTCATAATCCTTTTATAAATTTTAAAATTGTTAATACTATATTAATGCCTTGATATAAAAAGTGCAACGAAACTTTCTCTTAATTGACTATTATATACTTACCAATATAGGGTAACTTAAATCATTTATAATTATCCAATGAACGAAAATACCAAAAACATACTGTTAATAACGGAACTGCTATCAGGACGGCTGCTTCATGACTTTGCTAACTCTATGAATGGAATAACGTTTGGCGTAGAAGAGCTTGAAGTAATAGATAAGAATGATGCTGATGCGCAGAAGGAAGCGTTGTTGTTTCTTAAAGAAAGCTCCGATGATTTAATATATAAACATAAAGTTATGAAGCAGGCATATTCTTCTTCAATGGATAATTATAGCTTTGATAAGACCAAATCTAATATCGAAAATTATTTATTAAAAAAAAAGTAAAGCTTACGTGGAAAATAGACGCATACTCTGCAAAAAATAAGGAAGATTTAATTGAAAAGATAAATAAGATAATTTCTAATATGGTGCTAACTATAGCCAGTGCAGTGGCGGAAGTTGAACTAGTATCTGTTTTACTGAGTCAAACAGAAGATAAAATGCTATTAACTATAAAAATTCTAAATGAACACAAACCAATAAGCAAATCATTAGTAGACAAATTAATCAAAAAAAATGACACTAATTTAAATACAAAAGATATTAATATCTATATGACCTCTTTATTATTAGAGTACTATAACACTGAAATGCATTATACTTGCGAAAATAATTTGCTGGAAATAGGTTTAACTATAACTTGAGTTGCATATTTGGTTATTACAACTTTTTCTTCGTGTCAAGGCATTCCCCGACAAGGGGTACCAAATCTAATTTTTGTAATCACTTAAGTCTAGTACTATTTTATTAATGTAGCGCTCATTTGCATCTTTGATGATAAACTTCATACCATTTTTATATTTAATGACTTCATCTACAGAAGGCACTTTACCAGCAATCGAAAGAATCAAACCACCAAGTGTAACATAGTCTTCTTCAGGGTCACGTAATTCTATTTTTAGATCCTCTTCTATATCTTTTATAAGAGCCCTTGCTGATACTTCAAACTTATTTTGAGACAATTCAGTAATGGTATATTCTGAATTTATTTCGTTTTCACTATCAATGTTTGGTATTAGTTCCTCTATAAGATCAGTCATTGAAATTAAACCATCAGTTCCACCATATTCATCCAATACGATAGCTAAGCATGATTTAGAAGAGTTCATCCTAACAAAAAGATTAGTTGTCTTCATCGAGGGTGGAACAAATATTACGCTTTGTATAATATGTTTCAGATTAAAATTTTTATCCCTATTAAAAACAACATCTTTTACATAAAAAAAGCCTATTACGTTATCAAAGTTATTTTTATAAATTGGTATTTTAGTGTGGCAAGTGTTTTTTATCTTCTTTATTATTTCACGCTCGCTTGACTCAATGTCTACTGCGCATATCTCTGTACGTGGAGTCATTATATCCATTATACCACAATCGCGGAATTTTAATAGACCATTAAATATATTAAGGTCTGGCAGATCTTTCATTAATGCCTCAGTCGAACACTTTTTCAACACAGAAGCTTTTTTGAAAAGGAAGAGAAAAATTCTATATGCTATTTTTTCTACTAAGGTTCTTTTTTTACTCAATTTATTCCCTGTAATGGCAAAAACGTTTTCAGATTAGATTTATCAAGAAAACTGTTATTAAATGTTTAATAAGCATGTGAATAATGTCAAATTAATTTGTGAATTATTTGTTGATATAAAATACCAACAATTGATCAACAACTTTTTCAACAACATATACATAGTTGTGTAACAATGCATGATGGTAAAGTATTTTTCCATAAAAGAAAATTACTAACACTCTAAACACCTTACTTATACACATAAATCATAACAGAAAATCAATAATATACGAAAGTTACTCACATATTTATCCACAAGTTGAACAACGCCAATTTTTACTGAATTTTAAGTTAGTAACAAGTTATTGATAGAACTATTATTATTACTATACTTTAATATACAAAAGAATAAATAGAATAGATTGGAAAGCGGCAAAACAACAATAGCGAAAATTATTAAGAGAAATGAGCCGGGTGGAAGAGTGCCTATCTGGCTAATGCGTCAGGCTGGCAGGTCTCTTCCTGAGTACCGCAAAGCAGTAGAAAATATGAATAATTTTATGGAGATATGCTACAACACAGATTTAGTGACAGAATTGACGTTACAGCCGGTGACAAGATTTGACATGGATGCGGCGATAATTTTTTCAGACATTTTAATAATAGCTGATGTTTTGGGTTGTGACGTGAATTTCGTACGCGGTGTAGGTCCAATAATAAAACCCGTGGAAAGTCCTAAGGAATTGAAGGGTCCACAAGAAATTGAAACTAAAACCTTACCAATTCTAAACGCTATAAAAAAAGTCAGAAGCCAATTACCAAAAGAAAAATCTCTCATAGGATTTGCTGGTGGACCATGGACAGTAGCCTCATACATCATAGAAGGTAGGAGCAGCAAAACTTTTTCCAAAGTATTAAATTTTTATCCTTCGTGTTTGAAGGAAATAATTGAACGAATAACGGAAGTAACGATTATTTATCTAATTAAACAGATAGAATTTGGAGCAGATGTTATTCAGCTATTTGACAGTAATGCTGGTGCATTATCGGAACCATTGTTTAAAGAATATGTTATCGAACCAACAAAGAGAATTATCTTGGCAATAAAGGATAGATTTTCTGATTTTCCAATAATAGGTTTTCCAAGGTCTGCTGGAAATCTTTATAAAGATTACTGCGAACAAACAGGTGTATCTGCAGTAAGTATAGATTATAATGTTCCAATAAAATGGGCGAAAGCGAATCTAAACATCCCTCTACAAGGAAACCTTGATCCTAATCTTTTAGCCTATAATAAAACGGAAGCAATCAAAGAAGCAAAACGTATAATAGATTGCTTTAGAGATTTACCCTTCATATTTAATCTCGGACATGGAGTACTCCCTGATACTCCAGTTGAAAATATTGCTGCATTGGTAAACCTGGTAAAAAGCTACTAATACAATACACAAAATTCTAGCTTTTTTGTTGTACGGGGTTTATCATTTGAATTTAGCTTCAGTAAGATATGTCAGACCTTGCAAAAAGAATGTCCCTAATAAAACCATCACCTACGATTGCTGTAACTGATAAGGCAAATAAGTTGAAAAATGAAGGAAAAAAGATCTGTGTTTTAGCTGCAGGAGAACCGGATTTTGATACTCCAGATCATATAAAAAAAGCAGCTATTCAAGCAATAAGTGAAGGTAAGACTAAATATACTGCTGTTGATGGAACGCGTGAGCTGAAAGAAGCAATAATTAATAAGTTAAGAAAGGATAATAACCTCGAGTACACGCTTAACCAAATCTGTGTTGGTACAGGTGCTAAGCAGGTGTTATTCAATTTGTTCATGGCAACAATTAACTCTGGAGATGAAGTTATTATTCCAGCTCCTTATTGGGTTTCATATGTTGATATGGTAAGTCTTTTTGGCGGCTTGCCAGTTGTAGTAGAATGCAAACAAAATTTTAAACTGACAGCGGAATTATTGAAAAGCAGGATAACTAAAAAAACTAAATGGTTAATTCTTAACTCACCGAACAACCCTGCAGGAGCTGTGTACACATGTGATGAATTGAAAGACATAGCACAAATATTGCTTGAATATCCACATATGAATGTCGTTACAGATGATATTTATGAGCATATAATATACGACGAAAAGTTTTTTACTATCGCTCAGGTTGAGCCGAAGCTTTATGATAGAGTTTTTGTAGTCAATGGAGTATCAAAAGCCTATGCAATGACAGGCTGGAGAATAGGGTATATTGCAGGTAGAAGTGATGTGGTAAAAGCTATCTCTACGCTGCAGTCTCAAAGCACTTCTAATCCAAATTCGATAGCACAAGCAGCAGCAGCAGCAGCATTAAACGGTGATCATAGTTTTTTGAAAGAAAGAACAAGGATTTTTAAGAGTCGTAGAGATTTTATGGTGAAAGAGCTAAATTCTGCCCCGGGATTATCAGCGTCTGTTCCACAAGGTGCGTTTTATTTATTTGTCTCATGTGAAGGATTGCTCAGTAAAAGCACAAAAAGTGGTAAGATAATAAATAATGATTTAGATTTTACTGAATACTTACTGGGAGATCACTTGGTTGCTGTGGTTCCAGGAATTGCATTTGGTCTAGAAAATTTTATCAGAATTTCTTATGCAACCTCTCAGGAACAATTAGAAATTGGATGTGATAGTATTACTAAAGCGTGCCAGGAGTTAAAATGAAATAGACTATCCATAAGTTGTATATTTTGCCATACTTCGCCAAGGTTATTTTGAATGTTCTAACTTGTGTTTTTCTATGGAAGGCATTTTTATTGATTGAGCAAGTGTCTTTCTAATATTGAATTCCTCATTTTTTTCATTTTGTTGCAGTAAGTTAATGTTATTTATTTTATTTACTAAATCTTTCCCCTTTTCCAGAGTCTTTAAATCACTTTCGTTAATGTGATGTTCATTGTAAAATTCTGTAACAATTTCTTTTCTTTTCGGATAAGTATTTAAAAATTCCGACACCTGATGTTTAGCAACAGCTTGAATAAATTTCTTATTAAATCTTGAATCGTTATATAGATCTTCTAAATTTTCATCGTAGTGTTTTGCTTCATTTACAGCAAGCTTTATTATCTCTTCTATACCACTTAGAAGTTTCCTATACAATTTGTCGTATCTATTGCCTAGCACGTGTGTAGCGAATGTTTGTTCAATGTATTTTGTTATGTAATTTTGCAGCGTATTATCTATCGTGCTTATATTCATCAGCCTGCTTTAATATTATATTAACTATTTTACACATAAAAAGGTTAATATTGAATTAATAGAATACTTCTGAAGTCAAATTTTACTGAAAATTATGGTATTTAAGATATAATTGTCAGCATGAAATAAAAACATAAATAAAATGGATCTTGTAACAAAAGTGAAGCTCAAGATAAAGATGAATAAGGGTAAAATCATAAATATACTTATCATTTGTGGTGTAATTTTTTTCATATACCTTATTCATGAGCCAGTTGTAGATATGGTAGAAAAAATTATAAGTAAAATAAAAGGTCTCTTTTAAAAATAGAAAAAGTGAACTTTTTCCATCATCCAAACTTGAACCTGGAAAATTTAGTTAATGCATAAACTACTTATGTTGGCTATGAGTTCAACTGTATAAAATTCCGGTAAATTAAAATAAGTATTCATAAAAATATTGTTTTCTATAAACAGAGTATCTATAATGCTAGCTTTGGGGTAAAGTATTGCAGAGGAATTTTTTAATCTGGTTGTTGACGTCACTGTTTTATGCATACCAATATATATTACGCGTAATTCCAAACATAATTGCGCCTGAATTAATAACAAAATTTAACATAAGTATTGCAGATGTTGGCCAGTTTGGTGGGTTATACTATGTAGGCTATACGCTAGCTCATATACCTATTGGTCTTTTCCTTGATAGATTTGGACCAAAGTTTGTTTTACCTGCTTGTACCGTTTTGACATTTACCGGGACACTACCGCTTATATGCTTTGATGAGTGGAGTTATTCAATAATTGGAAGAATAATTGTGGGAATTGGGTCATCCGCTTCGGCAATTGGAATCTTTAAAGTTGCAAGCATGTATTTTGCGCAAGAAAAATCAGCAAGAATGGCCAGCTTATCTATAATTATAGGAATTTTGGGAGGGATATGTGGCGGGTTACCTTTAGACTTCTTACTCGATAAATTTGGCTGGAATTATGTTATCTATACATTCTCAGCATTTGGGTGTTTACTTGCTCTGTTGCTGTTCTTAGTAACGCCTGAAAGCAATGCTCAACAGGAAAAAGTTAGCATTAGAGACTTAAAAAACATACTTTTCAACAAGCATATTATTCTAATTAGCTTTTTTGGTGGACTCATGGTCGGTCCAATGCAAGGTTTTGCCGATGGTTGGGTGAAAGCATTCTTTTTTGAAGTATATAAAATGAATGAAGACTTGGCATCTTCTCTCTCTTCCGTAATATTGATAGGAATGTTAACAGGATCATTCTCTTTGGCTTATTTATTGGAAAAATATAAAAATAAGCATTATGAAGTAATAATTGCATGCTCATTTGCAATGATCGCTAGTTTTCTTTTGCTTTTTACTCAGATTGGTGGCTTGTATGTTGTATTACCTACGCTTTTTATTATTGGCTTCACATCTGGATATCAGGTGGTTACCATTTACAAAGCGATAAGTTATGTAAATAATAACTTAGTAGGCCTGGCTACAGCTGTGTCAAACATGATAGTTATGGTTTTTGGCTATTTTTTTCACACTGGGATCGCAAAAATAGTAGATTTGTGTTGGGATAGAACAATAATACAAGGAAATCCTGTGTATGGTGCTGAATTGCTGATAAAAGCAACATCAGTTATTCCTGTATGTTTGCTGGTGGCTGTTTTTGGGCTCTTATGGTTAAAAAATAAAGATTTTAGAGAAGTTGATTGTAATAAGTAGATAATTTATCGAAGGCTCGTATGATAAAATCGTTAGATGTACTAATTTAAGGCTCTTGTTATTATGAAATATAATACTTTATTTTACTTTGATATTTTTGTTTTAATTGTAATTGGGTTTTATTAGGTGGTAGGTATGTCGAAAAGTAATTTTTTTGTATGGTTGATAGTATCTCTTTTCTATGCATACCAGTATGTGTTACGTGTCATGCCAAACATAATTGCGCCTGTATTAATAACAAAATTTAATATAAGCATTGCAGATTTAGGGCAATTTAATGGTCTCTACTATGTGGGATTTACACTAGTTCATATCCCTGTTGGTCTTTGTTTTGATAGATTCGGTCCAAAAATTGTTTTACCTATTTGTGCTGTCTTGGTATCTATTGGAACATTACCTCTTGTGTGCTTTGATGAGTGGTATTATTCAGTATTAGGTAGAATAATTGTTGGGATTGGCTCGTCTGCGTCAGTAATAGGAGTATTTAAAGTTGCCAGTATGTATTTTCCGCGAGAAAAATCAGCAAAAATGGCAAGCATATCTGTTATTATAGGGCTATTAGGGGCAATATATGGTGGTCTACCAATAGAACTTTTGCTTGATGAGTTTGGTTGGAATTACGTAATTTATATTCTTTCAGGGTTTGGTTTCTTACTCGCTTTATCTTTATTTTTAGTTATTCCTTACAATGCTTACGACTTTCGAAAAGAAAAAATTAGCATGAAGGATCTAAAAACTGTGCTTTTCAATAAATATATCATTCTAATTAGTTTTTTTGGTGGCTTAATGGTAGGTCCACTAGAAGGTTTTGCTGATGCTTGGACAAAAGCTTTTTTATGTGAGGTATATCAAATGGCCGGTGATCTAGCGTCTTCAATTTCTTCTGTTATATATGTAGGATTTGCAGCTGGATTGCTCTCTTTTGCTCACATATTAGAAAAATATCCAAATAGACATTATGAAGTTATTATTGTCTGTTCCTTTGCAATGATTGCTAGTTTCCTTTTACTTTTTACACAGGCTGGCGGATTGTATATTGTATTGCCTGCACTTCTTGTTATAGGTTTCGCTTCTGGATATCAAATAGTAACACTGTACAAAGCATTAAGTTATGTAAATAATAACTTAATAGGATTAACTACAGCTGTGTCAAATATGATAGTCATGGTTTTTGGCTATTTTTTTCACACTGGGATCGCAAAAATAATAGATTTGTGTTGGGATAGGACAGTGATACAAGGAAATCCTGTGTATAGTACTGAATTGCTGATAAAAGCAACATCTATTATTCCTGTATGTTTGCTGATAGCTGTTTTTGGGCTCTTATGGTTAAAAAAGCAGGATAAGCAGTCTTAAAATTGCTTGTGCATCTTAAAATTAAAGCGAGGTTTGATCTATGATGAGTGTTTTAAAAAAAATCTGTGGCTCTAAAAATAGTTTAAAGTCTTTTGATAACGAGGTTTATCAGTCTATAGAAAAAGAATTACAACGCCAAAAATCACAATTGCAATTAATTGCATCAGAAAATTTTGCAAGCAAAGCGGTAATGGAGGCACAAGGCTCTTTTCTGACTAATAAATACGCAGAAGGTTATCCAGGTAAAAGATATTACTGTGGTTGTGAGCATGTGGACAAAATTGAAAGTCTGGCTATAGAAAGACTTTGTAAGTTGTTTGGTGTTAAATTTGCAAACGTTCAACCTCATTCTGGTTCTCAGGCAAACCAGGCGGTATTTGCTTCACTGCTTACTCCAGGCGATACAATACTTGGATTATCACTGAGTTGCGGTGGGCATCTAACTCATGGTGCGGCACCAAGCCTTTCTGGTAAATGGTTTAAGTCAATTCAATATACAGTGAATAAAGACACTTATCTGCTCAATATGGATGAGATAGAAAAGCTGGCGCTGGAGCATAAACCGAAATTGATCATAGCTGGTGCTTCTGCTTATCCAAGAAAAATGGACTTCAAACGCTTTCGCGAGATTGCAGATAAAGTTGGTGCTTATTTGCTTGCAGACATTGCTCACTATGCAGGGCTTATTGCAGCGGGCGAATATCCATCCCCTGCTGAATATGCACATGTTATGACTTCCACGACTCACAAAACTTTGCGTGGTCCTCGTGGTGGAATAGTGATGACCAATGATGAAGCATTACACAAAAAAATTCAATCCGCAGTTTTTCCAGGATTGCAGGGCGGGCCACTTATGCATGTGATAGCTGCAAAAGCTGTTGCATTTAAAGAAGCATTAGCACCAGAGTTTAAGACTTATAGCAAGAAAGTCGTGGAAAATGCGAAAGTGCTGGCTCAAGAATTGCAAAAGCATGGACTTGACATTATAACCGGTGGCACTGACTCTCATATAGTGCTAGTTGACTTAAGATCGCAGAAATTAACTGGAAAAGACGTTGTAGATAGCCTTGAGAGAGCCGGTATTACCTGTAATAAAAACTCTGTACCATTTGATACAGCAAAGCCGACCATCACTTCAGGGATCCGTTTTGGCACCGCTGCTGAGACAACACGCGGACTTGAGGCAGAAAATTTTAAAGAGATAGCTGGTCTAATAAATGAAGTAATTCAAGGATTAATCAGCGGAAATAGCTCAAGTGTCGAAAAAGCAGTAAAAGCTAAAGTTGAAAGGATTTGTAGTAATTTTCCTATTTATTAATTTATGTGGTGTCATCCAAGTAGCTGGTAGAAACGAAAAAACTTACTTGACACCCTTCGCCAGCCCTCTTATCATGAAACTGAAGGTATTCATTTATCTTCAATCTGTGCAGATTAAACGACAACAGTATTACGTAATTGGCGTCTTATTTTTAATTTTTTGCACTATGCGCACCCTACGTCTTCACAACATTTCTGGGTTTTTACCTATATAAGCTGAAACGCGCTTATAAAGCGTTTAAGACAGTATAGCACGCCAATTTGCAGGATTAGAGAATGACAACTAGCTAATACGGGATTTCTTTTGCCTTTTTTTCTGCTTAGTAAATTTCTTAAACATTTAAACTAAGGTGAGTTGCATTTAAAAGCAGCTAAATTGCAGTGTTTAAGACTTAAAAAACGCCAATACTGAAAATAGACAATGACTGGGGCTTCTTTTGCCTTTTTTTCGTTTGGTAAATTTCTTAATGTTTGTAGCTAACATGAACAAACATTTGAGAGTAACTTCTGCTAGTAGGGTGTCATCCCAGTGCCCAGACACTGGGATCCAGGAATTTTATTAAGTTAGTAAGCATAAAAGTAGCCGTTTTATGTTAAAATACAACATTTTAATGATTATGAAAAGGCTGGATTCCAGCGGGCTTTGTTGCATCGCTAGCTATGATGGATTAAAGATAAAAAAGATGGAGAATATCAGTAGCTTATTATTCTGGTATTTATAATAAGAACGGTCAGTGAATACCTAAATTTGAGTAAAAGAAATTTCACTACCACTCACTAATCTGGCTAAAATTCAAGAATTTCAATGCTTTA
>NZ_JAPQLN010000107.1:0-17195 GCF_028981745.1 Wolbachia endosymbiont of Drosophila tristis
TATAGCTAAAGTGACTTAGGTTCTCTAATTGCACATAAGTCAACAATAATTTTCACACAAATCAAAACAGCATATCTTCTCCATAATCCTTGGTAATTTTACATAAGTGAAAAGTAGCATATGGTTCTCTCCGCGGTCTGAGATGACAATAAACTTGTCAAGCCGCATTATACTTGTTAGGCGGAAGTGGACGGTAACATGTTTACCACGAAGTCTAACTAAGTTCTTGCTTGTCCCTTCCATCGGCATTGCTATCTTTATTTTCAATAAAATTATTGTCCTATGCTCTTTTGATGTTTATTGATAATAAAATTCTGTTTTATCAACCAACATCCTATGCATAATTACAGCTAATTTTCTTGCTACTGCTACAATTGCTTTTTTCATTCCTTTTTTCTTCGCAACTCCAGTTTTTTAATTTAAATGTCCTCTTGGTAACTGTAAGCATTGTTTGTGCAGCTGCATATAACATACTTCTACATTCCGCTGGTCCCATCTTTGATATGCTGCCATGCCGATCAACTTTTCCAGAAGAATATTGCCTTGGTGTCAACCCTATATACCCCAGTTGCGGATTAGCCAACGAAGTAAAGCTTAGAAATGCAGCGGCTGCATGGAATATGAAACAAGCGTAGAAAAAATGTGTACCAAAAAATTTATCGGTGATCTGTGGCGAGTATGCTCAATCTCAAATTTGTTTTTCAGAGAGCCAAAAACTGTCTCAATAATCGATCTTTTTCTTAACAAAATCTTCTCATTTAGCACCATTAATGAGTTTTTCATACCCTTTTTATACTGGTTACAAGCTTTAACCCTCTATCGAATAATTCGTGAAAAAGATCTTTTTTGATATATCCTTTATCTCTAAACAATAATCCAGTCAATTTCTGAGTTAAATTTGGCACAGGTATCAACGTTGCCTTTTGTCACCGTAACCCCTTGAATTTCGCCAGTTTCGTTGATTACTAGATGTACCGAAAAACCACCCATAAGTAGTCTTTCCAATCTTTGCCAACCCTTTGAAAACTTTGTTTCTCGAGGTCCTTTTTGGATGGCAAACAGCGATAGATTATGTACGAAATCCCTGTCACTTTTGACTGTTCGCAAAACCATTGCATTAAGAGCGCTAAATACCATAAAACCTGCGATTTTAGCCTGATAAACCTACTATAGGATGGCAATTTTGGAAACGCTGATTCGTATAATAATTTCAAATAATGCACATAGAAAATTTTAAAATTGTCGCACTTGATATAGCAATATTATGGTAAAAATCTCTGAATGCGTAATCTCTGGCGTCCTGGTTGGTTTTTTGCCACTTGGTAGAAGTTTTTCTGCAAAATTTTCATCGACTGTATTGCAAAAATCATCGACTATACAAAAGATTTCTGTTACTTTCTCTTTCATTGGTAACCTCCTATTTTAGGAATGAATATCAAATACCTCGGAGTTTACCCTATTTCCTTACCTTTTCTATTTTTTCTAATTTACAACTGGGGTTAGCAGTGCTGTGAGAATGGTTGAAAGCGCAAAAGAAAACCTCTCGGAAGTTAAAAATATACTGGTCGATGCAGGTTATACAGGAGAAAATTTTGCAACTCAAATAAAAACGATTATTGGAGCAACTGTAGAAGTAATAAAACGAAGTGAATTACATTCCTTTGCTGTATTGCCACAAAGATGGGTTGTAGAGCGATCTTTCGCTTGGTTAGAAAAATGCAGACGATTGTGGAAAAATTGCGAGCGAAAACTTAACACTAGCCTACAAATGGTCGTTCTTTCCTTCATTTCTCTTCTATTGAGAAGATTTTAAACAGGTTCTAAATCTTTATTTTAAAAATGTCATATTGACCACCGGTACCTGAAAATACTATTCCAATTGATCAGAGCTATCCATTTCCTTAATTTTTGTAACGTTGTCATAGGAGTACTATAATTTAGTATCAACTATGTTTTATTGTTTTTGCATCTAAAAAAATTTAGCTTATTCAAGCAGCATTTTGCCTTTTTTTGGATGTAGGGATTTTTTAGGAATTGTCTTCTTGAATTCTATGGTATTTTGTTTAACATTGAAACAAGATTCCAGTGTCAGCTACTTGCATGACATTGTTGGTTAATGTTTTATGGCTTTACGATAGCTATACAACTTATCTTAAAAGCAATATAGTGTTCACTATGCAATGAATCAAAGATAGTAAGTAAAGTCTATGAAATTTCAAATCACTACACATTTTCAACCTGCTGGAGATCAACCGCAGGCAATCGATAGTTTAATTGCGGGGCTAAATAGCAATAAAAGAGACCAAGTTTTGCTTGGAGTTACTGGTTCTGGGAAAACTTTTACTATGGCAAATGTTATTGCAAGGACAAACAGGCCTGCATTAATTATGGCACACAATAAAACTTTAGCAGCACAGCTTTATGAGGAAATGAAAGGATTGTTTCCCCATAATGCTGTTGAATACTTCATTTCTTATTATGATTATTATCAACCTGAAGCCTATTTACCACAAACTGATACTTATATCGAAAAAGATTCTGCAATTAACGAAAGAATTGAGATGCTGCGTTATTCCACCGTCTGCTCCCTTTTGGAGCGCAGGGATACGATCGTAGTTGCCAGTGTTTCCTGCATATACGGTCTTGGTTCGCCTGAGAGCTACCGCAGCATGATCATACTGCTTAGTGTTGGAAATAAAATGCGTATTAATGATTTCCTGAGCAACTTAACTGATCTTCAATACAAGCGCTCTGATGCCAGGTTTGAGAGAGGATATTTCAGAGTGCGCGGCGATATTGTTGATATATTTCCTTCCCATTATGAAAATAAAGCTTGGCGTTTATCGTTATTTGGCGATGAAATAGAAGAAATTTCTGAAGTTGATGCTATAACGGGCAATGTTACCAAAGGCGTAAATAAAATCACCATTTTTCCAAATAGCTATTACATAACCCCGCGTGAGGCTTTGTTGCAGGCAATTGAACTAGTCAAAAAAGAGCTGCATGAACGCTTGGATTATTACTACTCGCAAAACAAGATTGTTGAAGCAAAGCGCCTCGAGCAACGCACTAATTTTGATATCGAAATGATGAGAACAACAGGAATATGTAAAGGTATTGAAAATTATTCGCGTTATCTCTATGGAATGGAAGCTGGGGATCCACCACCTACTTTGTTTGAATATTTACCTAAAGACGTAATTTTATTTGTTGATGAGAGTCATGTCACCGTTCCTCAGGTTGGTGCGATGTACAGTGGTAATGAGGCGCGTAAAAAGAAATTGATTGACTATGGCTTCAGGCTCCCTTCCGCTTTTGATAATCGTCCATTAAAATTTGAAGAGTGGGAGGGAGTTAGGCCGCAGACTGTTTACATTTCAGCCACTCCCGGAAAGTATGAGTTGGCAAAGACCAGTAATGTATTTATAGAGCAAGTTATCCGTCCAACAGGGCTTACGGACCCAATCTGCATTGTAAAACCAATAGAGAGTCAAATTGATGATGTAATTCATGAGGCACAAGTGACAATAGGGAAGGGATTTTGTGTTTTAATCACTACATTGACGAAAAAAATGGCTGAAAATTTAGCTGAATATATGAGTGAAATGAATATGAGAGTGAGTTATTTGCATTCTGATATTGCTGCGCTGGAGAGAATAGAAATTATATACAAATTGAGATCTAAAGAAATCGATGTTTTAGTAGGTGTTAACTTGCTGAGGGAAGGTCTTGATATTCCAGAGTGTGGGTTGGTTGCAATTTTGGATGCTGATAAAGAAGGATTTTTGCGATCGGAAACTTCATTAATTCAAACGATTGGTCGTGCTGCGCGTAATGCTGAAGGTAGAGTAATTTTGTATGCAGATAAAATCACTGGTTCTCTGGACCGTGCATTAAGAGAGACCGAAAGAAGAAGAAAAAAACAAGAAGAACATAATATATTGCACAATATTGTCCCAAAGACTATAATAAAACCTATATCAAACACCTTACAGGAGAGGGCAATAGCAGAACCGAAAGTAAATACTAATAAGGATGATTTGAGAAAGCAAATGATAGAGCATGCTGAAAATTTAGAATTTGAAGAAGCAGCAAGAATAAAAAAATTATTGTAAGGTTAAATAACACATGATGTAATGTGCATAGTATAAAAATGTAAATAATTTTATTGATATCTTTATATTAATACTTTTTAAACATTTAGTACCGCGCAATATCTGCAATGGATGAGAAAAACTAACACCAGTGCCTTTAGGGTCAGGGACTTTGCCCTAACCCTAATAAAACGCTTAGGTGGCTGAGAGCGGTGGATTAGATCAATTGCTTCTAAATTTTTTTATGGGAGAGTGCTGCTCGGCCTTAGTGGCATACAGGTCTGTGGATATTGTCAATTCTTCCATTCCCACACTCAACTCTAGAGTACGTTTTGGCGATCCTCCTCTAGTATTCTCACAATCCATAGACTCATAACCACTTGTTGTTGCCTCAGCTTTAGAGCTTACGTTTTCAGCATCAGTCGCCTCCGCTGAAGAGATACCGCTGTCTTTATTATCTTCGGACTTCATCTTTTCAGCTTTTGACGTACCTTTAGCAGGCCATTGCTCTTTCCTAAACGACTCTACTTCCGAACCATCATAATCACGGTTAATCCAGTATCCACCTTTGTCTTTTGTAATTGAAATATATTCTAATACGCTTTCATCGGGATAACAGGTTTTAATTGCTTTTTTAGGGGATAACCCATGTTCTTGCACCTGAAAATTTACCCATTTGTCCTTTTCAGATTTCACTGCCTTTTCGACGATGTTAATGTCGATATCTTTTATTTCTACTTTTCCCTCATGCTCCCGACTAAAAAGTTCTTTTAAGTTAAGTAAGGCACCACGACTTATATTAGCAACAACTGTTGTTTCTTGGTTTTTCTCACAATTAGAAAGAAATTGAAATGGAAACTCATTGAGATCATAGGCTTCTTCCTTATTGACACGATACTCTTCTTTCGTTTTATCTATTATCTCCTCTAAATACTCTTTTACATCAACACTATCATCAATTAAACTAGCAATCTTCCCATTTTTTACAATAAAGTTAGTATGAGGAGGATCCAAAGCATAATTATTTAAGTTAAACCAATAAAGCAATGCTTTAAACAACTTTTCTTCTTCCTTTTCCTTCCTCTCTTTCTGATCCTTGCCTGGGAGGCCTCTCTAACCCTTCACCACGACTTCGCTTGGGAAACTTCTGTGTCGGTGATGACAATTCAGTTAAGCCAGAACTTGGACCACCACTTGAAGAACCAGAATCGTTAAGTTGTGGAGGTGAATCACCAAGACCACTATCTCCGTCTCCTCTAGATTCAAAAAACCTAGCTCCAGTTTGTTCAAGCGGTGTTCTTGGTGGCTCTGCATGTGTAGGAGAATTGAGTGGAGAAGTTACCGTTGAGGAGGATCGACTCGAGCTACGTCTCTTAAAATTCTCAAGATCAACTGCAAATTCAAAACATCCGTTTATTTGATTATATGCAATTGGAGACCCCATAATTTTAGGAAGTAACTGAGCAATCTGCTTATTAGAGAAAGCATAAACTGGCTCTTTACAATTAGCAAATTGTGGATTTGCAGTTTTGCCTCTAATATCACTTATACAATGAAAACCATTAAATATTCCTCCATTAATCTTTGATGCATCCCTAGAACTTAAAGATTTCAACTGACCATTCTCTTCTATAAAAGGTATAAGAGCAAAACTATGCCCATTCTTTATTTTGTTTTTGTTTGTAAAGTCATCATAATCATACCCGTCAACAAACTTTCCTGTCGCTTTAAGAATTAGTTCACTCAAAACATTTTTACAATTTTTAACTTTAGACTCTACGCTGCCTGGAGTTCTAAAATCAAGCGCTACTCGCCCTTTAACATATCCTGTTACACTCCTGACTACCTTATCACTCACATTTTTAATGTATAACATACCATCTTTATGTTCATAAAAGTCTGAACTCTTAAGACCACACGCCTCTAATCTTGAGTTAAATTCACTGATATAAAGACTCTTCAATAGCTCAAAAATCCTCAAATTATACCTTTTTTCGAGGTACTCGTTGCTAAAAGCTATACAGTATAGATAAGGACTACCTATCGCTCCTGTTCCAACAATTCCATTGACCCATTCATATGCTTGTTCCTTCGTTATTCCTACTAATTCTTGTAGAAGTGCAGCCACTTTAGATCTCACAGCCCCCTCAAACTCATTAGCAAAATGAACCTTCAAGTTACGAATTACTCCATTATCTGTAGAATCTGCAAGCTTTACTTTCACTATGCCATTACCTAAATCCTCTTTATCAGGATTAGTATCTAGAATAAATGGAAAATAGTTTAAGTTATAATATTCACTTGCTAACTCAGTTCCATCACTGTAGTGCTGCTTTATTATCTCCTCTCCTATTCTTCGCAGATATTCTTTTGTATTAGCACCACTAGCAAATAAACCAACAATCTTTTTACCTTCTACAGTAAAATTAGTATTGACCTTATCAATACCATAATTATTTAAGTTAAATGCCTTAACTAGCTCTTTTGTAGAATTACCCATAACTTCCCCTACTAAAATTGTGATGAAACAACATTACTTACTTTTACCTTTACTACTGCCAGCACTAGTAGAGCTACTACTCTCCATTTGCAAGCCAGGCTTGCTACTTTCACGTCTCTGTCTTTCACGTGCCTCAAGCATTACCGGATTAGAACCGCTATACTTTTCATACCTGCTGCTTGGAGTAAACCCTTTATCGCTATCTTTTTTATCATTATTACTATACATATTGACCCCTAAGTAAAAATATTATGTGACTAGTATACTAAAAATAAATTGTAGTGCAAGCACTTTTTTTATATTTTTTAGTATAAATTTTATTCGTCATTTTTATACTCCTGGATTCCAGCGTCACGCACTGGAATGACATGGTGAGGCGTCATCCAAGTAGCTGACGCTGGTTTCCATCCAAGAGGGTGTCATCCCAGTGCCCAGACACTGGGATCTAACTACCTTCACGATTATGTCTTTCCTATTGATTGACCTTCTACACATTTCTCAACTTTTACATCATTAGTCAATCCTCTTGGTAATTGAGCATCATTCACAGAACCTTCATTCTCAGCACCATTCCAAACACCTATTTTAAAATTGGCAAGTTCTTTTGCAAGTTCGGTGTAAAGGTTATCCGCTTCTTTCTTATTAACATTACCATTCAGACGGCTTGCTGCATAACTAGCAGACTCGTTTTTCTTCCCATTATCAAGCTTGTTTCCTTGTCCATTAGTGGGTGGCGTGGTTCCTCTTCCATTAACACTAGTATTCGCATCCCTTTCTCGGAAACCAATATTCTTTATTTTATTAAAATTAATTTTTATCCCACTTGCCACAGGCTTCTTGTCTGGAAGTTTCGGTGGACACACCTCTTTCTTCGGTTCAGGCTTCGCTTTTTTCTCTTCATTCACTTTTTCTGGTTTTTGTGAATTTTCATGATATTTTCTTTCAAGCTCAGCAAGACGCAATAGATGTTTCAAAGGATCTGACGCAATTTCAAGTTCTGGTTTGCTCAGAACAACCGGTCTTACAAATCCTGGTGAAATTTCAAAAAGGAAAACTGGCACTTTAGGTTTTTCTCTTTCATCCACTTTCATTTCTACGTTTTCGCAAACTTCTTTAGTTGCTTCTAATGATGTTTTTTCTGCTTTTTTATCTTCTTTTTCTGTAGATGCCTCTACCGCAGCCGCCAACTCAACTCCAAATATCTCTGCGAACATTGTAACAATCCATCCGACAACGGCCATTTGTAACCTGAGTTTCAGATCTTGCAATGCAGTTAATCTTTCTAACGCCCTTGCAAACTCTTCTTCTGATAACTCACCACTGCCTAATTTTTCCTGCAATTCTTTTATCTCTTTGTCCAACTTCTGATTGAAACTTAAATCGCGTGCAAAAATCTTCTTGATTAACTCCTTAAGCTTATCACGCAAAAACTTCATTATCGCAGCAATCAGGTTTTTTTCTTTCTTCTCCTTGAGCATTTGGTAGATTTTCGGATCATCTACATCTACTTCAAAAAGGTTGAAGAGAGATTCAAAGAAATTCCAGAAATCTCCGAGTACTCTTCCTTTTTCACCAGTGAAGTAATCCTCATCATCACCTTCTCCGACATGTAGCTCTGCTTGAGATGATATTTCATCGATACAACTAGAAGCCTGACGCTCACACTCGAGCCTCCTGAGCAAATCTTGTCTGGTAAGCTCCTCTATGGCTGCTTTTAGTTCATTTAGCTTCTGCTCTGTAGAGAAATCTTGCTCCCTGATTTTTCCTTGGAAGATTGAGCTACCGTTTCCGTTATTATCTGAAAAATTTTCCATTATTTTTGCCTCCTCAATAAAATTACTGCCTTTGTTGTTACCTGAAAAGCTTTCCACCATTTTTACTTCCTTCATAAAACTTAATAATTTAATTCTACAGTACTAAATATTTAAGAACTATTAATGTAAAGATGTCAATAAAATTATTTACACTTTTACACTATATATATTATATCATGTGCTATTTAACCTTTCAATAATGTTTTTATTTTTACTGCTTCTTCAAACTCTAGTATGCGCTTTTCTTAAATTATCCTTATTAATGTTTGCTTTTGCCTCTATCCCACTTTTTCTTGTAAAGTATTTGATATAGATTTTATTATACTCTTTGGCATAACATTTGCAACATACTTTATCTATAAATGGAAATTATTATACTTGCAGCTAGACACAATTTGAAATAATTTACACTATAAAGTTAAGGAACGAGATCCCAGATACAAGTGTCTGGGCACTGGGATGACAGGAGGGGGGGTGGAATGACACCAGTATGGTTATTAATTGAATAAATAACCTCCTTATTTTCAGAAATCATTGGCAAACAAATGTGATGCCATATGTTTTTTGGCTTAGATAAGAGGTGCCCAGTTAAGTCTTCCAGGTGGAGCCTATGCATCACAAGCACAATTACTCCTTTTTTTCTATCGTTGAGTCTCGTTACTAAAGTCTGATCGAACCAGTTTGTGGCACGTTTTCTAAATGTTTCACTCAAAGCTTGAGCAGGGTTAAGCGGATCATCCACAATAATAGAGTCACCACCTTCACCGGTTAATGTTCCTCCAACTGATGTTGCGATTCTGTATCCTCTCTGCACTGTTTGGAATTTATATTTAGTGTTCTGGTCTTTGGATAGTTCTACCTCTGGAAATAGTTCTTTATACCAATCAGATTGCATTATGCACCTGGTATCAAGCGAATGTTTTTCACTAAGCAACTTAGAATAACTTGCAACTATTATTCTTGCAGTTGCCCAGTATCCATGCGGGCCACGCAACACTCATACATATGGACTTCATTGAACGCGGAGGCATATTGAATATTATGCGCCTTACTTCGCCAGCATTCGCTGCTTCCAGCCTTTCTGCTATGACTTTTATGTACTGATAATCATTATACTCACATCCCGGCACCACTGTTTGAAAGCACAGTTCAATGAATTTTAGAAAATTTATATTATCCATATGTGTATTTTAGTGAATGGAATGTAGACTTTAATAGTTTTGATTTGTCTTGTAAGATTGAGGTGTTACAGTGACAGGCTTACAATGCTGCTAATTTAGTAAATAACCTACGAGTGCTATTTCTTCAACTTTATCGAAGTAAAGAATTGATTTCCATTGCGGTAAATGAGCAACATTATTGAATCTTTACCGTTTTTCTTTACTGCTGAATCAACTTGTTTTTGAAAATCATTAGTATTTTCTATATCGGTTCCATCTAATTGGATAATAATGTCTCCTTTTTTAATACCACGCAACGTGGCATTACTGTTACTATCTACATTGGTAACTATCACACCTTTTGTAGGTACATTATTTTTACTTTCTTTTGATTCTTTTGGCAGATTTGAAACAGTTAAACCGGTTACATAATCAGATGTTGATTTATTTTCTTCTTGATTGTTATCTTGGCCATCATTTGTAGATTCTCCGATCACAACTTTAATATTAACCTCTTTGCTCTTTCTAAGTAACTTAACTTGCACTTTTTTCTCAGGTCCAGCTCTTGAAACCATTTGAGGTAATTGTGTCATTCTATCGATTTTTTTACCGTCAAATTCTAATAATATATCACCTACTTTAATCCCACCTTTTTCTGCAGGACTATCCTTTACTATACTTGCAACCAATGCGCCTTTTATATCTTTTAAACCCAAGGACTCAGCAAATTCTTTCGTTATAGGCTGAACTTGCACACCAAGCCAACCATGTTTTATTTTTTTGCCACTTTTTAATGTGTCAATAATTGACATAGCTAAATTAGATGGTATGGCAAAACCTATACCCACGTTGCCGCCAGACTCAGATGGAGAATAGATAGCAGTATTAATACCTATAACTTTTCCATTTAAATCAAATAACGGTCCTCCAGAATTACCCCTATTAATTGCAGCATCAGTTTGAATAAATTCATTCATAGTGCCAATACTAATGTCCCTGGACCTTGCAGATATAATTCCTGTGCTTACAGAGCCACCCAAACCAAATGGGTTACCTATTGCCATAACCGTATCACCAACCCTTGCTTTATCAGAATCACCAAATGCAACAGAAGAAAGATCTTTATCAGAATTAATCTTAAGCACAGCAAGATCAGTTCTTGCATCATAGCCTAAAACTTCTGCTTTGAAATAAGTATTATCGTTCATAGTAACTGTGATATCTTTGGCGTTTTTAATAACGTGATAATTGGTTACTATAGTTCCACCTTTATCTATAATAAACCCAGAACCAAGCAACACCACCTCTTTGTTAACACTAGGGCCCCTATCCATAAAAAACTGATCAAAATGCTCAAAAAACTCTCTAAAATCATCAAAAAAATTATTTCCTGGCATAGATGGAACTCTAGTTCTGCTGTTATTTTCTTGTTTGATGATTTGTTCGCTTGAAATATTTACAACCGCAGGAATGAGTTCTTCCACTAAATCGGCAAGTCCTTGATTACAGTTGCATGCAGTAGTGCTAGCATCAACGACCTTTTTTGCATTCCAATCAAACATATTAGCATACGAAGAAAACGCAATTAGAAAATATGCAAATATAGATAAAATAAATGCCTTACTTTTCATAGACTATTTCCACCCCTTATTTAAAATATCTAAAAAGTTATTGTTTGGTGAAAGTACAAATTTAGTATTATTTTCGGCAAATGATTTACTGTAAGCGCTCATAGAGCGATAAAAGTTAAAGAACTCTTCATCGACCTTAAATGCTTCATTATAAATTCTAGTTGCTTCAGCATAACCACGGCCCCTTATTTCGTACGATTCTTTTACTGCACTGGAGATAATTTCCCTTTTTAATTTATCAGCTTTTGATCTAACTTCCTGCCCAGCTTGCTCTCCTTCTGCTCTAATTTCTTTTGCTTCTTTTTCCCTTTCAGTTTGCATACGGCGAAATATTGCAGAACTATTTTCTTCTGGTAAGTCTGCTCTCTTAATTCTTACATCTATTATTTCTATGCCAAATTTTTCAGCTTCAGAATAAACTCCACGCTGAATCAATTGCATAACCTCTGATCTTTTTTCATTCAACAAGCTAATCAACGAAAATCTGCCTATATTTTCTCTTATGTGTGCTTCTATAACCGGATATAATCTTCTAACCAGACCTGATTCATTCCTCACAGCCTGGTAAAAAGTAACAGGATTTGTTATTTTATATTTTGCATACGCATCTACTATAATACGTTTTTGATCCGCTGTTATCACTTCCCTTGGGATCTTATCAGGACTTAAATCTAAAACTCTTTTATCAAGAAACTCTACACTATTTATGAATGGCAACTTAAAATATAAGCCACTTTCCCTAACATCCCTTACAACTTTACCGAGTTGTATAACTATCGCTTGCTTTGTTTCTTGCACAACAAATATTGAATTAAATAAAACAATCAATAAAACAACAAATACAGAAACAAAAACAATTTTAATATTACTACTCATGGTTATTTTCCTAAATTTGTAAGAGGTAAATAAGAAAACATACCTTTCAGATCATCAGTTACAACAACTTTGTCTACCTTACTGAAAATATTTTCCATAGTTTCAAGATAAATACGATTCTTAACGAGAGAAGGATTCTGTCTATATTCCTCATAAAGAGATAAAAAGCGATTTGCATTACCTTTTGCTTCATTTATTATTTCATTTTCATATGCTTGTGCATCTAATTTTATCTTTATCGCTTCACCCTTTGCTCGAGGTATAATATCATTATTATAAGCATATGCTTCGTTTATAGTACGCTCTTTGTCTGCACGAGCACTTTGTACATCTCTAAACGAACTGATTACTTTTTCTGGTGGATCAATTTTTTTCATTTGAACAGATAAAATCTCTATACCCATTTGGTATCCATCAAGAATCTGCTGCAATAGAATTCTAGTATCTCTAGAAATTTCTGGTCTGCCTTGACCAAGTGCAAAAGAGATCGTATTTTTACCTATTATTTCTCTCATGGCACTTTCAGCAGCATTTTTAACACTGAAACCGGGTTTGTAATCCCGCACTTTGAATAAATAGTCCTTAGCATCTCTAACGCGCCACTGAACCTCGAAGTTAACGTTGACTATATTTTCATCTCCAGTTAGCATCACGCCTTCACCGCGATCTGTATCTCGCCCATAAGAACTACTTACCCCAATTTCTTCACGATTTACTTCCTTAACGTTCACTTTAAAAACCTTGCCAATAGGGTAGGGGAAGTGATAACGCAAACCAGGTGTTTCTGTATTAGAATATTTACCAAAGGTAAGCTCTATACTTTCTTCACTAGGATGGACAATATAAAAGCCAGTGCAAGCATAGAACAGCAAAATAATGAAAATGATGAAATAAGGTTTTTTGCCCCTGTTTCTGGTTAATCCATTAAGAAAGAACCTTATATCAGATACAGCTTTACTTAAAATATCTTCATTATTAGGAGTTTTGTTCCCTACCGGTTTCTTTCCCAGATTCCAAGGATTATTATCATCAAACATAATGATTGATTCTATAATTAATACGCTAATATTACTTCTTTAATAAGAAAATGCAAACATAAATTGCTATTTTATTTACAAATTAATCATCAGGATGGAAAACATGATCGTACACTTCCTTTTCTCTATGTAATATGGTCGACTCTATGGAATTTTCTGGCTTTTTTTTGAATTCTTTGTTGTCACTCTTTAAGTGCACTACGTCTTTGTGAAAATGGGAATTATACCTAAATAGTAAAGCTATTATTATTAAAGTTATAACAGCCAAAAAGATGAGTGTTCTTTTTCTATACTTCATAAATGCTGCAGCTTCTTGACCTAATTTTCTATGTTACCACAAAACACGTCAAGCGAAATTATTTGAAGACAAATAAATACTGGCAATCAATTTAACACTAACTTAAGAATCAAGGAATACAATTATAATATATTTAATTAATAGTGAGGTTTAAAATGTTACATAATGAAAAAAATTCAAATTCTGTTGGAACTCAACAAAACCAACCAGAAGATAGTTTTGATTTGAATAAAACGATGCAAAATCTACCAAATTCAGATATTGCTAATGATCACAAGAAGCTAAAAGAAAGAATGACTGACCTGTTAAAAGGAGATACAGAATTCTCTAAGATGAAACAAGGAGATAAGATTCTTGTAGTAAGTACAGCAAGTGGATTATTTACGGCAGTACTACCACTTTTGGCAGTTGGTGCAACACTTGCTATACCGGGTGCTATAGTTGGTCTTGCTTTATATTTCGCTGTAAAAGTCGCTGTAAAAGCAGTTCAATCTGGATATAAAGGGCTCAAGTGGTCAGCAGAAAAAACAGTTGATGGGGCGAAATATACTGCTGGGAAAGTTAAGGACGCATCAACATATGCTGCCGGAAAAGTTAGAGATGGTGCTATGCATGTTAAAGATAAGGTGAAAGAAGGTTATGAACATTCAGTAGATTCACTGAAAAAAGGCGCTAGTTTTGTAGGCGAAGGAGTGGCAAATAAGTTCCATAAGGCATCTGGTGAGACGGACTATTTAGATAAGGTAAAAAGGTTTACTCCAGATGCAATTAAGAAATCTGACGAAATAAGAAATGATATGAAAGCAATTTTTGCTGATAAAGGAAATAATTCTGGGTTAGTGAAAAATATACTTTCTGGAATATCGTCAGAAATTGATTTAAAAATGGCAGAGAAGGCAAAATCAGGGGAGATTGAACATACTTCTGGATGGCAAGTACAGAAAGAATTCATTAATAATTTAAATGAAAAAAGCTTGCATAACTTGTTAACACAAAGGTCATTACCTAAAGGTAGTTATTTCATCGACAGTGTTTTCTCTGAACATCACGATGAAATTAAGAAGGTTATTAAAGAATGTAGAGAAAATCATTTGTACTCAAGCGTAAGCAATATGTTTGACAGAGCAGAGAAAAAAGCTAACAGGCCTTCTGTCAAAAGTTTAACTAGGTCTGTGTCATCATCATTCTCTTCACTGGGAAGAAAAGGCTCTGAACAATCTAACAGCTTGTCAAAAAGCAATTCACTAAATTCTATAGGAACTGAAAGTACTGCTACTGTCTCTGATTCAGATTCTCAGAACTTTGCAACAGTCCGTAGAAGCAATTCATCTAGTAGCTTAACTCCTAAGCTTACTCCAGTTGCTCCACCAGAACTACCTAGAAGCGCCTCATTGACTAACTTAAATGGACAAAGTTCTTTCAGTGAAGATGTTCTCAGTGGTCCTATTGTGGAGCAAAACCTGGATAGTTTGAGTAACAGAACTCTCACTCACAGTAATTCTACTGATAGTGCAATGGGTTCTGGTTCTTCTACGCTAACAAGAAAACAAGTTCTTCCTTTAAAAGAAGAATTTGACAGAGAACTCGAAGAAAAGTTGGCAAAACGACGCGCATCTCTAAATCAACCTAGTGCAGAACCTGTCAACTCAAGAGCTACAGCAACTCCAGGAACAGTGTAATAAGTAAAACTTCTACCTTCTCCAAAAGGATGTTACTCAATGAGTAACGTCCTTTTTTTGTTTTTAAACTATAGAAAAATCCTAGATCCCAGCGGTATGCGTACAACCGTATGAACATTGTGATTTCTCTGCTAGGAAAGGTGTCATCCGAGTAGCTGACACTGGGATCCAGGAAAGTTTGCTTGTTTACAAGCAAACTAGCATAGGAAGTGGTTACAACGTTTTCGATGAGATTATATGGAAAACTGGATTCCAGTGTCAAGCACTGGAATGACATCACAGGGGCACTGGGATGACACCTTTACGTTTGAGGCAAACTAGCTATAACACTTAACATACTACCTTTGCAAACAAATGTTCATACAGTACGCGCTGGCGTTATTTTCTCTTGATGAATAAATCTCGGTAGAGTATAGTAGCAATGCATTTATGTAGCTACTAATGAATAATTTAGTTTTGGTTTATACAACTTTTTCAAATTTTGAGGAGGCTAAAACTGTTTCTGAAGAATTGTTAAACGAGAAATTAATTGTATGTGTAAATATATTTCCCGAAGTGAATTCTCTGTATTTATGGGAAGGTAAAATTAGTAATAGTTGTGAAGTAGTGGCAATTATGAAGAGCAGGAATGATCAAGTTGATAAAATTGTAGAAAAAATCGAAGCAATGCATTCTTATGATCAGCCAGCTATTGCTGTGATGCCCATAGAAAAAGCAAATAAATCTTTTACTAATTGGGCTAATAGTGTTATTGATGTAAGTAGTATTGGGGTGTAGCCAAGTGGTAAGGCAGCGGTTTTTGATACCGCCACGCGAAGGTTCGAATCCTTCCACCCCAGCCATATTGAAGTGGGTGTGAAATGATATCACTTTTCTATAAATTAAGATTATTGAATTATATATTAGGTAGTCTAAAAGATATAATTGTGAAACTGTTTCTCTTCACAATGTATCTTTACACATTCAGCATTGTGCTCATGTTTCTCAGCAATGGTTTTTGGTATGCTGTAGAATTTTGCTCTTTCAAAAATGCGTTTTACCGTTTGTTTCAATATTGCAAGTGGTATTATGAAAATAGGGAAGATCTCGGTTACGGAATTTCTATTCGAATATTAGTGGCGTTTCTTACTCCGCATTTTCTCTATAAATTATTACTTGGCACAGGCTGGAAGTCCTTTTTAAAGGAAAAGATAATACAGATACTCAACACAAGAAGAAAAAAGGGTAGTGAGTTCAGTAACAGTAGCAAACCAAGTGGCAGTAGTTATAGTGATAAGAATAATTACAGCAATAACAGTGGTAACAATGAGCGTCAAGCTCAAGATGCAAAGCGAAAAGTAAACATGATAAAGCAGCTATTAATCAAAGATATAGAGGCAACTATAGATAGGAGATTGAATTATATTTTTTTCGGTAAAAGGAGTAAACCTCATTAAGTATATAAAAAGGCTTTATCTAGTAAGGCTTTTTAAGGTTGGCTGTATTTTATTTTTTACGTATACCGGATCACAATCAGCCAATATACATGTGTGCACAAAATCTTGACTAAAGTCTGACAACCAAGAAATTGCCTTACGTTTTTCTACCAAGCTTTCTGTTTTTTTACAGTTACTTGCTGCATCAATCATTGCCTGCGCTATTACTGATTTCCACAGCAAATAATACCTTTGTATATCATCTGACGTACTATTTGTTTCATAGTGGTTAAAAAATTCTTTAAAATTGAAGTTGTTTGACATAATGATACCTCTTTGGATTGAAATTTGAAATGATTTGAGTTTATGTCGCCACAGCAGATTCCGCTAACAAGCAGCGGACCGTCATACCGCCGCGGCGCTAACAAGCAGCGGGATGACGGTTGTCGTTTAGCCATAAACATTAAGAAATTTACCAAATGAAAAAAAAGGCAAAAGAAGCCCCGTGGTTATTATCCGCTTTAAAATATTGGCGTTTTTTATGTTTTAAACGCTTGACAAGCGAGATTCAGCCGCTTTTAATTGCAACTAACTTACGCTACAAATGTTTAAGAAATTTACTAAGCAGAAAAAAAGACAAAGAATCCCCGAGTTAGCTAGTCTTTTACTATCTCTGTCGAGTATTGGCATT
>NZ_JAPQLN010000107.1:17245-37589 GCF_028981745.1 Wolbachia endosymbiont of Drosophila tristis
TGGCATTTTTTGATGTCTTGTAACGCTTTATAAGCGCGTTCAGCTTATTTAGATAAAAATCTAGATGTAGATGAAGTTTTGTAAAGACATACAGTATCTATATACTGCAAAAAATTGAACATAAGACGCGGATACATTAAGTAATCCTTACCTTTTAATCTGTAGATTGGCGAAAGCAAATACAATAGCTTCACTATCATGATAAGGGCGCTGGCGAAGGGTGTCAAGTAAGTTTTTTCGTTTCTATTCCCAATAAAAGTTTGTTATATGGTTATGCAAGAAGTTTAATACTCATAGTTTCAAGCATATACTGAAATATTTCATTAGCTATAGCAACATCTTGGCGTGGGGCTTTGCCGTGTTCTATAAACACAGAGATTGCATAGCGCGGGTTATAGTAAGGGCCATAGGCGATAAATAACTTATGACTTTCGCCCTTAGAGTTTATTTCTGGTGTACCGGTTTTGCCAGCAATTTGTATACCGCTTAGCCCTTTCTTATAGGTTCCAGTTTTAGAATTCACCACGTCAAACATAGCTTTTCGAACTATGCTAAGATGCTCACAATCCACATCAATATCGGGAAAATCTTGTATCGTTTCATTCATCTTAATGCGGGGAATTACCTCTTTTCCTGTTGCAATCCTCGCTGCAAGAACTGCAAGCTGTAGTGGTGTTGTAAGCATATACCCTTGTCCTATAACTAAGTTGATAGTGTCACCTAAATACCACTGCGAATATAGCTTTCGTGTACGCCAATCTCTATCTGGCAACAACCCTGGAGCTTCTTCTTTAAACGTTCCAATCAGTGGCCCACTTCCAATACCAAATTTTCTGGCCATTTCTACTAGAGAGTCTACACTTATTTTTTTCCCTATATTATAAAAGTAAGTGTTGCATGATAATGCCATTGCCTCATTTAAAGATACATACCCATGGACTTTGCTTTTCAGACAACGAAATTTCCGCTCACCTATTTTCATATAGCCCTTGCACGAGAATTTCTCTTCTGGTGTTATTATCCCGTCTTTTAAACCCGCAAGCGCAACTATTACTTTAAATATTGAACCAGGTGGAATTTGATATGATAACGCACGATTCACGAGCGGCAATGAAGGAGCATTCAAGCTCTCCCAAGTCTCATTTGATAGCCTGCTAGCAAAAAGATTATTATCGTAAGAAGGTGAATTATATAATGCTAAAATTTCTCCATTATTTACATCAATTACCACTGCGGAGCCTTGGTGATCTTTAAATACCTCTGCGGTTTTCTCTTGCAGATTAATATCAATTGTCAGTTGTACATCTTGTCCGTCTTGTTGTGGTATGCTTGATAATTCTTTTATGACGCGTTTTTTAGAATTTATTTCCTGCTCAGATTTTCCTGACTTGCCTTTCAATATATGATCATATGTATATTCAATACCGCTGATTCCTACTTCGCTTATGCCTTGCTGTCTTTTTGTATATCCGATTACATGAGAACACATTGAACCAAACGGGTAATAACGTTTATAAAGAGCAGTTATTTTTTCTGACGATTTTGCTATTTTAGACTCGACTTCTGATAATGTCTGCAAATCAACTTCCTTACCAGAACCATCAAACAAAACAACATACGAAATTTTGTTTACCGCAAGTTCAATGCTATTCCTATCTAAAATTTTGCCCCGCTTAGGCATAATAGTAGCAACTCTTATTCTATTACTATTAGATAGTGCTTCGTACTTTTGTCTGTTTCGTATTTGTAAATTATATAACCTGCAACTAAAAACCGCAGAAATGGTAAGCTGAATACCACCTAATATGAATGCTCTGCGGTTAAAGACTTTGTTTTTTGTCCACATAACATTCCTTCAAAACACACTTTTTTCCCCTCTTTTATTGTTACACTTCTGGCTTTTACCGTATTACAAACCCTTTTTTCCCACTCACTTAAGGTCACAAACTTATAACCTGATTTTTTTAGTATTTTAATAATATGAGGTAAAGCTTCAATTGTGTTTGACCTGTTATTGTGATCATGAAACAGTATAACTGCTCCATTATGTACATTACTTAAAACTCTTTCAACTAAAGTTTCTGGCTTATCACCTTGCCAATCTAGCGAATCAACTGTCCATAATATTGAATACATATTTAATTGATCAGTATTTTCAATCAGATTATCGTCATAACATCCATATGGCGGACGAAACCATTTTACATCTTGTTTTATTGCATTTTTAATTGCTGTATTTGTCTTTTCCAATTCTTGCAATTGTTCCTCACTTGAAAGTGATGTCAACTTCCTATGCGACCAAGAGTGATTGCCTAACTCATGACCTGATTCATGAATTTTCTTTACTATTTCAGACGTTTTTTCATTTATACGTTCACCAAGCACAAAAAATGTTGCTTTTGCTTCATAGCTTTCCAGAACATTAATAATATCGTTTACTCTATTGTTAGACGGTCCATCATCAAACGTAAGCGCAACAAACTTATCGTCGTTATTCAATAATTTTTTTATATTACTTAAATTTCTATATGATAGATCTAGATTACAACTGAGCCCACAGTATGGTAAATTAAAATTACAATCACTACAAAAAGCCGTACTTGAATATAGTAAGAAAAAAGTGATTATCCTTATAAACATTTGTAATCAGCAAAGTGATAGAATACTACACTTTTTTGCTAAGTTAAGCCATCTTTAATTGCTGTAGCCTTTACTTCATCGCTTCTTTAATATATTGTATTAACAATTTTATATAATATATTATGATTGCAAATATAAATACCGTTGCGCTTCAGGGAATTAGCACAGTAAATGTCAATGCACAAATTCATATGGCAAATGGTATTCCAGCTTTTAATATTGTTGGATTGCCAGATAAAACTGTTGCGGAATCCAAAGAACGCATCAGAGCAGCGTTAAATTCAATCAATCTACTACTACCTCCAAAAAGAATTACAGTTAATCTCTCCCCTGCGGATTTACTGAAAGAAGGTAGTCATTATGACTTGGCTATTGCTATTGGACTACTTGTTGTAATGAATGTGATACCAGTTGAAAAAGTTCAGTCTTATATCATTATGGGTGAGCTTGCCCTTGATGGCAGAGTTATTCCAGTTTCAGGAGTGCTGCCAACAGCGATCAATGCAAAACAGGCAAATAAAGGAGTAATTTGCCCAAGGGGAAATGGAGTAGAGGCTTCATGGGTAAAGAATGTTTCAATTCTAGCTATAGAGAAATTAACTGATATTATCAGACACTTTAAGGGTGAGCAATTAATTCAGCCAGTAATTTTTAAATATAGTGATGCACCCAAAGAAAAAAGATTGGTTCCCGATATGAAGGATATTAAAGGCCAAGTTGTTGCAAAAAGAGCAGCTGAAATTGCAGCAGCAGGTGGGCATAATATGCTTCTTGTTGGCCCTCCTGGTACTGGAAAATCAATGCTTGCTAAGCGCTTTATAGGATTGCTGCCTGATTTAACCGAACAGGAGATGATTGATGTTAATATTATTTCCAGCATAACAAAAACTGGTAATGAAATATTCAAAGTAACTCGCCCCTTTCGTGAACCTCATCACTCATGTTCCATGCCAGCAATGATAGGAGGAGGAAAGAATGCAAAACCCGGAGAAATTACCATGGCTCACAATGGCGTGTTATTTCTTGATGAGCTACCTGAATTTCCAAGACTCGTGCTTGATTCTCTGCGCCAACCACTTGAAGATAGAAAAGTTACCGTTGCAAGGGCAAATGCTCACATAACCTACCCTGCCAATTTTCAACTGATAGCTGCAATGAACCCTTGCAGGTGCGGTTATTTAGGTGATGCAAGCAGATCGTGCAACAAAGCTCCAAAGTGTGGCACAGATTACAAAAACAAAATATCAGGCCCATTGCTTGATAGAATAGACATATGCATTGAAATGCCAAACGTTAGCATACTCTCTCCTGAAATCTCTGTGGAGGGAGAAAGTACTAAAATTATAAGAGAAAGAGTGATAGCAGCAAGAAAAGTTCAAACTGAGCGCTATAGTGAATTAAATATTCGTTGCAATTCAGAAGTAAGCGGTGAAGCATTTAATAAATTTACTGAACCAGATCAGGCAGGGTTAGAATTGCTAAAATACGTACTGAAAGAAAATTACATTTCCAATCGAGGCTACACACGCGTATTAAAAGTTGCAAGAACTATTGCAGATCTTGCAAAAAGTGAAGAAGTAAAAAGAGCACACATTGCTGAAGCGCTCAATTACAGAATAAAGGTATATTAAAAAATTAGTTTACTTGACAGGCAATTTTTTTTACTATATGCTTCCTTAATAAAATTTTAACATTCTATTTAAGGAGTAGAGTTATGGCATTAACAAATTATGAGTATACAAAAGAGGATAGCATTTTTCATGCTATTTCAAAAGGATATATACAAACTGGAAAATACTGGGGAATTCTTGGTGCTGCTAGTGGAGCTGGTCAGTACGCTATGCATAATAAAGGGAGAACAGCATTATTTCTGCTTGCAGTTGCAAGTGTTGTCTTTACAGCAATGCATATGAAAGCAGGCTTTGTTAGTGCAGCAGAAGCTTCTGGGTTTCTTGCTAAGACTGCCAGTTACTTTGTTGGAACAAATCAAGCAATAGCTGCTTCATTACCTGGATTTATCGGAACAGGTGTTGCTGGTCAGATAGTTGCGGGTACCATAATGGCAATTGCTGCAGTTGCTGCTGTTTATGGAACATATCAAGTTGCCTCAAAATTAAAAGATGTTGAAGTTGAAACATTGAAAGGGAAAGAGCAGACAATATAATAATCTTCAACAAAATAAAAAGGGATAGGTTTCTGTCCCTTTTTATAAACGTTTTCTATTTTTTGCATCGGTTAAGTGATGTCATCTAAGAATCTAGTTATTATAATTAACGGCACTTATTAGTATAAATGTTAAGAACAAGTAAATCCCGTTTACTATTTACGCCTATAGAAGTGAAAAGTATTTGCATATTATTAAAAAAGCGGTAACTTATTATCAAGTGAATTCGCTAAATTTGAGTAATTTAAATGTCTATTGATCTTAGTCTGCCGGAGTTGCCTATATTACACCCAAGGATTACCGTTGTGGGAGTGGGTGGCGCTGGTGGAAATGCTGTGAATAACATGATCCAATCTAATTTGCAAGGAGTGAATTTTGTTGTCGCAAATACCGATGCTCAAGCACTAGAAAAGTCGTTATGTGATAAAAAAATTCAGCTTGGCATTAATTTAACTAAGGGGCTTGGTGCTGGTGCTTTGCCTGATGTTGGCAAAGGTGCAGCAGAAGAGTCAATTGATGAGATTATGGAGCATATAAAAGATAGTCATATGCTTTTCATCACAGCAGGAATGGGCGGTGGTACTGGAACCGGTGCAGCACCGGTAATTGCAAAAGCAGCCAGAGAAGCAAGAGCCGCAGTTAAGGATAGAGCGCCAAAAGAAAAAAAGATATTGACTGTTGGAGTTGTAACTAAACCGTTCGGTTTTGAAGGTGTGCGCCGTATGCGCATTGCAGAGCTTGGACTTGAAGAACTGCAAAAATACGTGGATACACTTATTGTCATTCCAAATCAGAATTTATTTAGAATTGCAAATGAAAAAACTACATTTTCTGATGCATTTAAACTTGCTGATAATGTTCTGCACATTGGCATCAGAGGAGTAACTGACTTGATGGTCATGCCAGGGCTTATCAATCTTGACTTCGCTGATATAGAAACAGTAATGAGCGAGATGGGCAAAGCGATGATCGGCACCGGAGAGGCAGAAGGAGAAGATAGAGCAATTAGTGCTGCAGAGGCTGCAATATCTAATCCATTGCTTGATAATGTATCAATGAAAGGTGCGCAAGGAATATTAATTAACATTACTGGTGGCGGAGATATGACTCTGTTTGAAGTTGATGCTGCAGCCAATAGAGTGCGTGAAGAAGTAGATGAAAATGCAAATATAATATTTGGTGCTACTTTTGATCAAGCGATGGAGGGAAGAGTTAGAGTTTCTGTTCTTGCAACTGGCATTGATGGTCGCAATAATAAATCAGAAACTTCACCTATAAGTCAGAGCGAAGACTCAGAGAAAGAGAAATTTAAGTGGCCATATAGTCAAAGTGAAAGTACACAAGACAAAACACTGGAAACAAAACCAGCTGAACAGGTAAGCGAAGGAGCTAAGTGGGGCAGCAATATCTATGATATACCAGCTTACTTAAGAAGAAAAAAATAATGCAATTTTGGCTACTTAAGTCAGAGCCAAGTGAATACTCATGGCAAAAAATGGGAAAGGAGCAGGTAGTTGAGTGGGATGGTGTGCGCAATTATCAAGCTCAAAATTACATGAAAATTATGAAAGCAAGCGATCTTGCGTTTTTTTATCATACAGGTAAAGAGAAAGCAATACTTGGAATCGTTGAAGTATTTAAAGAGTATTATCATGTTAATGATCCCAAGTTCGGATTAGTGAATGTAAAGTTTTTGAAACCTTTAAATAACCAAGTAACGTTAAATAATATAAAACAAAACCCACTTTTGAAAAATATGACTATATTAAAACAACCACGTTTATCAATTGCCCCAGTTTCGGAAATCGAATGGAATGAAATAATAAGGATGAGTGATGTGTAATACCTGTCATTTCAGTTCCTAAATGATGTCATCTCAGCACACAACGCACAGCTGTATGAATATTTGTCTCGAAGGCAGTGCATTAAACGTTATAGCCGATTTTGCATCAAACACAAAGGTGTCATTCCAGTGCTTGACACTGGAATCCAGCCTTAATGCAACCACATTAAAGCCGTTGTGTTTGAATATAAGATTAGCTACTTTTATATTCACTAACTTGATGTCTAATCAAAATTCCTGGATCCCAGTGCCTAGACACTGGGATGACATCCTTCTAGTGTACAATATTCGTACAGTTGTGTACATGACACAAGGGTCTATAACTCTTCTTTTTTGGATTCCAGTGTCAGCTATTTGCATGACACCCTTACTGATGTGTCACTCATGTTAGAAGTAAATATTCTTGACAAGAAATGGTGCAGCATTATAGAAAATCCTAAAAATTTTGTATTAGGTGTCATCAATGCTTCTCTAAAAGAATTAAAAATAGACCACTATAAACCAAATATATCAATAGCTCTGGCTGATGATGACTTGCTACATCAACTTAATTTAAAATTTAGAGAAATGGATAAGCCAACTAACGTACTATCATTTCCGTATGAACAATTGTCTAATGAGTGCGATTTAGGAGACATAGCAATTTCAATAGACACAATAAAAAGAGAATCGCATGAGTATTATATACCCATTCTTGCTCACATTGCACACATGTTAGTGCATGGATTACTGCATTTACTTGGTTATGATCACCAAAAAAAAGATGAAGAAATTATAATGAAAAATCTAGAAAGAGAGATTTTAGCTTCGCTTGGCTACAATATGTGTGCGATTTAAAAGGAATTTAATAAAAATATAGTAGATGATAATAAAATATGTTATCTACAAAGGGTTTTAGCTATAAACAATAAAAGGTAAGTGATATGGTTCAGTTTTCTTTGCCAAAGAATTCTAAAATTAATCAAAAGGGCAAAATTTATCCTATTCCTGCTAGAGCAAAAAACATCAGAAGATTTCAAATTTACCGTTGGTCTGCTGATGACGAGAAAAACCCTAGAATAGACACATTTTTTATTGATATGGATAGTTGTGGCCCTATGGTACTTGATGCATTAATAAAAATAAAGGATGAAATAGATTCGACTTTAACTTTCAGACGTTCTTGTAGAGAAGGCATATGTGGATCTTGTGCCATGAATATTGACGGAACCAATACTCTTGCATGTACTAGATCTATACATGATATAAAAGGTGACGTAAAAATATATCCATTACCTCACATGTATGTAATAAAGGACCTAGTCTCGGATTTGAGCCAATTTTATGAGCAATACAAATCAATTAAACCTTGGTTACAAGCAGATAAGCCTGCCCTACCAAATAAAGAATACTCTCAATCTTCTGAAGATAGAAAAAAATTAGATGGCTTGTCCGACTGTATATTATGTGCTTGCTGTTCGACTGGTTGCCCAAGCTACTGGTGGAATAGTGATAAATTTTTAGGACCAGCAATACTATTACAAGCTTACAGATGGATTGCTGACAGCCGTGATAATAAGACAGGTGAAAGACTTGATGTTTTAAACGACCCATTCAAGTTGTATCGTTGTCATACAATAATGAATTGCACAAAAACTTGTCCTAAAGGACTTAATCCAGCAAGAGCAATAGCGAAAGTAAAACAGCTCATGGTAGAGAGAGAAGGAGTTTAAGTATTATCTTTTGCATTCTTCGTAAGAGAACAGCAAACCTTCCGAAGCGTAGGGTATTGTTAATACCCTGAACGCTTTTCCGTTTGTGAAGTGCATCGTATCATCGTACGATTCAAATAATTTTTTGAACAACTCATGTCTTTGGTTACTAATAGTTTGAAAATCCTCTTTTTCTAAAAGCTTTTTAGATTCGAAGAGGTAAAGCATCACTTCGTGATAAGTTGGGTAAGATGCCAAAAATTTTGGGTCAAATTGAAAGGTTTTTATAAAAGCATTATTATAAAATTTTAGCTTTTGATTCTTACTATATATTACTATAGCAACCGGTAACCTCTCAAGCAAATTTTTCTGTGTAGCTAAATAACTGTTTAATTCAGTATATAATTTCTCTGCATCACTAACATCTTTCCCATACATTACTATGCTACCAGAACCTTGTATTGGAATTTTAACAAAATCGAAAACCTTAGGTTCGTTCTTATAAGTTATGACATGTCTTCCTGGTTTTGTGCTATGAGCGCTACCGGTAATAGCAAATTTCTTAGAACCATCTACATATTTATCATAAAACAAGTTATAAAATTCCACCTTTCTACTCTTGTTATATCTTAGTATTGGAAATGGTAAAGAGTTGAAAACGTTTTTATAGCTCTCCACTTCCTGTGTAAGCTTACTATTTTCTAACTCAAGTCCGTTAGCCTTTATCTTACAGTCTGAGACATCCCTTATCCATAACAGCACACCTATCACATTGGTAGAATCATCTATTATGCTTCTACCGTAACATATGCAATAAACCTCACTGTCTTTTGACTTTAAATCTAGAGTAAAAGATTTATTTATTTCCTTTGCCTCAACAAAATTTTTGATTAAGCTTTCTGATTGCTCAAAAAAATTCACAAACTCATTAAATGAGTAAAAAACAGTATTAAGCAAAATTAGTAAATTGGGAGAGAACTTTTCTATACGTTTTTTTGCATCCCAAATATAAAACCCATCATTCACAGTATCAATTAAATTATTTATGATAACATTTTGATGCTGTAAGTTCTTAATCTTATTACTAATTTTTAATTTAGAATAAGAGAGAAAGAATAATATTAGAATCAATATTAAAACCACTTCATACAAAAAAAACATAGCACTTTTAAAACAAATGTAAAAATTTGTAACCGCTCAGAATTATGCTGAAGAGGTATATAAGTAAAGATTGCCTAACATTTGAAAGCCCAATCTCTTATAAAGGTTCACAGAAGATTTCATACAATGTGCTACTATATATTTGCATTCAAGCTGTTTAGCTATCTTTATTCTTTCTAAAACCATTTGGGTACCTATTCCACGATTCCTGTAAATTGGTAAAACTCCATCACTATAAAAACCAGCTACGCTATCTTGAACATAAAGACCGCATGTCCCAATAATTTCATTATTTAGTGTTACAAGAAAAAATCTTAATCTTGAGTTCTTATCATCATAATTTGATAATCTGCGAAAAAATGTGCTGACAATTCCAACGCCATGATAAAAAATTTTAGAAGTGTGTAGATCTAACTGTTCTAAGAGGTTGCTACCATTCACAGCATTTAACCTCAAGTTTGGAATAACATCAGCAGGTAAAAAGTAATTTTTCATATTAAGTAAAGCTTTTTTTGGTGTGCTAACGTGTTTTATTTCACACTTTTCTAAAATATCTCTTATTTTCATATGTGAATTTATTACCCATGTTGCTTCTATATCTCTTGTTCTGAGATAATCTAGAGTTTTTTGTATAGAAAGCTCGGTACATTGATCTCCACAGAACACAAAATTAAATAATGACTCCCTGGTACCATTTATTGTAAATATGATGTTATCAAATTCATCGTGTACTTCCCACTCAGATAAATTCGCTGTGTACAGTATATAATCCTTTAGATTTTGAACAATTAAGCTTAAATAATAAATTTTTTTATCCTGCATACACCAACAATAAACAATAAAAGGCTCCTATAAGAACACAGGCTAAAATTGCAGCTATAACGTCATCTAGCATAATACCTAAAGGACCTTTGGTATTTTTATCGATTAAATTTATAGGCCACGTTTTTATTATATCAAAAAACCTAAAAGAAAAAAAGCACAACAACAATGAAGAACAATTCATCTCTTGGCTTAACAATATCGAAACTAAAAGTATCGTCAGCAATTGACCAACCACTTCGTCAATTACTACCTCTTTTGGATCACATGAAGTCTTGTAATGTTTTATATAATTACCTGTAGACCATAATCCAATTAAGAATAAAAAAGAAATAATTGCTGCACCTAAAATTTTGTTGCTCAGGATTACAGGAACAAGCGGAAAAGAAGCCAAACTACCCACAGTACCTGGCATTTTTTTTACTGTTCCAGACAGCCACCACGTTGATATTAATTTATATAAAAATTTCACAATATATCCAAATACAAAATTAACTTATAAGAACAGAAAGAGTATCCTCTATAGAGGCGCTTTCATACAATAATCTATAGACCGCTTCACATATAGGCATTTTTATCTTTAGCTTTCCTGCTAAATTAAATATGGACTCAGCAGTGCTAAAACCTTCAATCACTGACTTGCCTTCTGACAAAATCTGCTGAACATTAAAGCCATTGTCACTATTACCTATTTTAAACCCAAAAGATAAGTTTCTTGAATTCAAGGATGTGCATGTCATAATTAGGTCACCCAGACATGCTGGCCCAAGTAGTGTATTTATATCCACACTACCGTCACCAATTTTTGCTGAGTATAAAGCCTTAATTTCGCTCATACTTTTCGTAATCAATGCTGCATGAGCATTAAACCCAAGTTTACTACCTAGAACGATCCCACACGCTATAGCAAAAACGTTCTTTAACGCTGCACAAATCTGTACTCCTATAATGTCGTTACTAAACTCCAATTTAACATTTTCTTGTTGCAGCTCTGATACTAGCTTTGAACCTAATGTGTTATTTTGGCATGCAAGAACCATTGAATAGGGTAATTTTCTTGCAACTTCTACAGCAAAGCTAGGACCTGAAAAAATAGCAATAGGATTGTTAGGTAAAATTTCATTTACTATTTCACTAGGTAATTTTAATGTAGACTTTTCTATTCCCTTACAAGCTAAAATTATTGCTACATCTTTTTTCAGATTACAATTATGCAATTGCTGACATACCTTCCTCAGAGACTGAGTGGGAACAGCGAGGATTGTTACTGAAGCATTAATTATGTCTTCAATAGCCAATTTTACTGACACATTATCAGAAATTCGACAACCGGGTAGCTTGTCACTTTCTCTTTTCCCGTTGATTGATTCAAATGTAGTTTCATTGTGAGTCCACAAAATCACATCTTTCTTACTACCTAATGAAATTGCGATTGCTGTACCCCATGCACCAGCACCTAAAATTGATATTGCCACACAATATTCCTGAAAATATTACTTATACTTTAAAATAGTAGGATAAGTAAATTAAAAATATAACACAGACATATAGAATAGTTAAATATTTATTAACCGAAGTATTCTTTTAATAATAGTAACTTTAATTCAATATTTACTAAAAATATTATTACTATCATGGTATGTCTATTATATTTTAGATCTATTTATATAACTTTGGAACAATATATTTACTATTAATTAATAAGTGTAATTTTGATCATTTGTTAATAAAAATTTGATTTATTACTTTCCTTAGTTATATATATTACTAAAATTATAAATTATTTATGGGGTGTAAAATATGCGTATATTATTAATTGAAGATGATCAAGTAAGTGCAAAGACTGTAGTTAACGCCTTAACTTCTGATGGACACTTCTGTGACGTTGTTACTTCTGCACAAGATTATAACAATAATATGGTTTCCTCAAACGGAGATTACTATGACCTAGTTATTTTAGATATACACTTACCTGGTGATATTGACGGATATGATATATTGTTAAGACTAAGAAGTGCAAAAATCAAAGTTCCTGTCTTAATACTTTCATGCATATCCGCTGTCAATCACAAAGCTAAAGGACTCGGGTATGGTGCCGATGATTACTTAACCAAGCCATTTCATAAAAGCGAGTTATTAGCTCGAATTAAGGCCATAGTGCGTCGTACTAAAGGCCATCCTGAATCGGTGATAAAGATTGGTAATATAAATATCAATTTTGATCACAGGGTTGTTGAGGTGAAAGGTAAAACGGTTCACCTTACTAATAAAGAGTATTCTATGATAGAATTGCTAGCACTGCGTAAAGGAACAGTACTAACAAAAGAAATGTTCTTAAATCATCTTTACAATGGCTTGGATGAACCTTCAGATAACAAGATAGTTGATGTTTTTATGTGCAAATTACGTAAGAAACTTGAAAGTGCAAATGATGGAAAAAGCCACATAGAAACCGTTTGGGGCAGAGGGTATGTTCTGAAAGAGTATATTGATGATGATGAATATTCTAATGTTAATGTAGGCGAAAGTAGTGATGGCTATCAAGCAGAACAAGTGAAGGACAACGCATGAAATGCCTACACATTTAAATATAGCATGGCTTATATCGCACGTATCATGTGAACGCCTAGGTGAAATATAAGCCGAGTTCTGTTTATGTAGCTATTTATCTGGAGTAAATGTTACCATTTACCGCATGCGATTTACCCGAGTAGATATGAGGAAAACATAAAATCTACTTCTATTTAATCTTGCTCCTAGTGTTGGTTACTCGACTACCAATGTTGCCATTGCCATGGTGTGCTCTTACCACACCTTTTCACCCTTACCTAAAAATATTTTAGGCGGTAATTTTCTGTAGCCCTATAACTGGAGTTACCTCCGGCGGGCATTACCCGTCACTATTTTTCCTTGGAGCCCGGACTTTCCTCTGCTATGTTTATCACACAACAGCAGCTACTTATTTCACCTAGGAATTATACTTTAACATGAAAATCACAAAAGCAAAAGACAATTTCCTAACAGTCTACATATTAAAAACATTTAGACAAATAGCTAAAGGTGATATTCCGGCACATCATCACTATCCCAAGATAAGCTTTTTTCACTTTTAGACTCCGCTTCAGTTAGTCAAGAGCCTGGTCCACCGCTTGAAGACGATGAGCTACTTCTTGATCGACTACTACTTTCTACTGATATACTATTTAGCACTGTTTCAGATTGATATATAGTTCGCATTCTGTTACCAGTGGTAAAAATTTCTTCATCGCTACTTGAAGATGATCGCCTTCTATAACCCAAATCAGTTAGTTCTAATACAGGAGCAGCATTACGACCCTTAACATATCTATATGCTATGAATCCTATAATTCCAACAATACCTATTGCTCCAACCAAAGATCCCCCTATCATTCCTGCCTTATTAGACCCTATAGCAAGTTGAGTAGGTTGTGGTGAAGAAGTAGACTGAGGAAGTAAAGTCGTGGTGAATATAGGAGTTGTTGACTCTTTTGTTCTAGTACTTGGTATACTAAATACTGTTTGTGTAGTTTTCTCTGAGCTTGTTGTTGGCGCAGTTGGTTCCACTGTTACTGTGCTTGTTTGAGTCGTTGACTCTGTTGAAGGTTTATTCGTTGTAGAAGTAGGTGCAACGGCTTCTGTTGTTGGCTTCACTGTTACTGTACTTGTTTGAGTCGTTGACTCTGTTGAAGGTTTACTCATCGTAGAAGTCGACGCACCAGTCGCTGCTGTAGGTTTTACAGTACTTATTTCAGTTTCCGAAGGCACATTAGTTGACGTTGCAGTAATCGTGGTTGCTTGTGAAGTAGCAGTTGTTTTTGTTGCTGTTGTTGGCTCCACTGTTACTGTACTTGTTTGAGTCGTTGACTCTGTTGAAGGTTTATTCATTGTAGAAGTAGGTGCAACGGCTTCCGTTGTCAATTTAGTAGTCTTCACAGCGTCGGTTTCTGCTGTGCTAGTAATTGCAGCAGTCGGCGTCTTCTTAGAAGTCACAACCGTTTCTGCAACAGTTATAGGAGCCACGGTACTACTAGAAATAATATCTGGCGTTAATCGACCGTTAATGATATTAACAAAATCACTGAGAGTTTTGATGCTATTTGCCGGTATTATTGTTGCTTCAGAAGATTTTCCAGAGCCGTTTTGATTAAAAGTTACAATATTTTCTCCACTTACCGCAGTTACGATAAAACCACCCTGACCGTTGCCTTTAATATATAATTGCTCTATAGGATCTGTAAATTGATAGATAGGAAAATCTGACACTGATCCATTTTTAAGTAGAGTTGCTATATGTAACCTCTGCTCATTAGCTGATTGGTCATTTTCAAGAAAAGCAACTAGATCATTTCCTTCCGTTTGTTCAACATACTGCAAAAAGCTTATTTCATGTTCTCTAGAAAGAGATAGTGCTTTATTATCTATTTGACCTTTTCGATTACCAAGTAAAAAGCCATTAACTCTATCCTTCAGACCCTGAATCACTTTAGCCATATCAAATTTAAAAATACGTGTTTTTCTCACCTCTTGATTTTCCTTAGTAATCCTTTTGCTCACTTGCGAATAAAGCATCGTGTTTCCATTTAATGCCAATTGCCCCTGATTATCAAAATTGAACAATTTTCTTTCTGTAACACCTTTTTCTCCAGTCAATACCTTAAATTTTCCGCTCTCGCTTGACTTTAAGTACCAAGAAACTAAAGTTTGATCCTTTAAGTTATGGGCGATTACAATTACGTCACCATTACCAACTTTCACTGCTCTTGGTTGAAAGTAACTATTGCCCACATTTGCAAGACTATTATTATCAATATTCTTTTGTAATTTTCTTTTATCTAAATGTTCAACTGAAGGAGTATTAACTGATTGTTTAATTCCGTAAGTGTTAAAAGATAAGCCTTTAACGCATTTTTCTCCTTCTTCGCTAATTCCTTCTTCAGGAAAGATAACTCCAACTTTATCTATTTCAGCTGAATCTTCTATTAATGTGAGAGATAATTGATCTTTGAATTCATTTGCTACGCTGATATTTGTACCACATTCGTATGTTTTTGATTGATATAATGGACTAATAAGTAATTTTACTTTACTGCTCCCATTACCATTATCTTGATAGCTGAGTCCGTAAGCAACTCCATTCCCCTCAATTAATTCTACGTTTGTTGGATTAAAACCTATCGCTTCTTTAATTTCCGGTGTATTTGAGTTGATCCGAGCAATCTTCTTAATATAGACATAATTTTATTTAAAATATTAATAAAATGCTATTATGATTACTCCTGTGTGTTAATGTCAATGAAAATTTTAACTAAAATTAAAAAATTAATATAATATTTTATACTAAAAGGTAAATATAAGCTTGAAGAGGGCTAAGAAGCTTTATGCTATTTCTCAAAAAACCAACAATTGCAATCATTGGTTCTACAGGTATAATCTGTTAAAGTTTACACGAGTCTCATGAATGATAGAAAAAGAAGAGCAGTTTAGTTTTACATCAGAAAACCTCAAGAAAGCGGGAAAGTTTATAGAGATGTATCCCAAAGGTAGAGAAGGTAGTGCTGTTATGCCTTTACTATATCTGGTTCAAGAGCAATGCGGATGGGTTTCTGAATCTGCTATGCGTTATGTTGCTGATATGCTGCATATTCCACATATTCGTGTATATGAAGTGGCAAATTTTTACACCATGTATAATTTAAAACCAGTAGGCAAATATCTAATACAAATTTGTAGAACAACTCCTTGCTGGTTGTGCAATAGTGAAGAAGTTTTAAATACCTTTAAAAAAAAACTTGGAATCAATATCGGTGAGACTACTAAAGATAATTTGTTCACTTTAAAAGAAGTTGAATGCCTAGGTGCATGCGTTAATGCTCCCGTTGTGCAGATCAATAATGACTTCTATGAAAATCTTACTCCTGAGAAAGTAGAAAACATCATAACAGAACTTTCAGGCAAATAGATGAAAGAAGAATTTTCATTCAAGAGAATCAAGCAATCAGGTTCTGCAAGAGTTGGAACAATTAAAACTCCAAATGGAAGCGTAGAAACCCCCGCTTTTATATTCTGCGCAACAAAAGCTGCAATTAAAGCTGCAGATATTGAAAGAATAAGTGAAGCTGGTACCCAAATCATACTTTCCAACACCTATCACCTAATGCTTCAACCAGGAGAGAATACTGTTGCAAAACTTGGTGGTTTGCGCAAGATGATAGGATGGAATGGGCCAATGCTAACTGACTCAGGTGGATATCAGATATTTAGCTTAGGCCACGGATCAGTTTCGGAAGAGATAAAAGGAATAAGAAAAAAACAAAAAACTTTGATCAAAATTAATGAGGATGGGGCAATTTTCCGTTCTTACATTAATGGTAAAATTTATTGCTTAACTCCTGAAAAATCTGTACAAATTCAACAGAAATTAGGTGCAGATTTAATCCTAGTTTTAGATGAATGCACTCCATTTCACGTAAGCAAAGAATACACAGCAAAATCAATGCTCATGAGCCACAGATGGGCTGAACGTTCTTTAAATGAATTTGAAAAAAACAATAATGGCAAGCAGGCACTGTATGGAATTAGTCAAGGCGGAGTGTATCAAGATTTACGTAGAGAAAGTTGTGATTTTATCAACGATTTGCCATTTTTTGGTCAAGCAATAGGTGGATCACTTGGTCAAAGTAAAGAGCAGATGCATGATGTAGTTTCTTTCACTATGGACCACCTGAAAAAAGACAGGCCTACTCATTTGCTTGGTATTGGTGGAATTGTGGACATCTTTCGCGGAGTAGAGCTTGGAATTGACACGTTTGATTGCGTGCATCCAACCCGCTTAGCAAGGCATGGTGGCGCACTTGTTAAAGTAAAAAACAGAAATTCTATTTCTTCAAAGTGCAAAGAGCATATTAATTTGCGGAATCAACGATTTGAGCTGGACAACAACCCAATTGAAAGTGACTGTTTATGTTTTACCTGCAGAAAACATTCAAGAGCTTATATACACCATTTACTGAAAGCTAAAGAGCTCCTGGCTTACACGCTCGTTACCATTCATAATATTTTCTTTATGAATAAGTTAATGGCATCAATAAGGCAGGCTATATTAGATGATAGGCTAGATCGGGAGAAAAATAATTGGATTAGTGAGACACCACTACACTGTGAATTATACACCTAGTTCATATTTTTCTACGCTTATTTTATATTCCCTAAAACAGAAAAAGCCTTCCTCTTCCTACTCTTTCTTCCTTGGCTAATCCATAGTTAGCGTTTTTTGCACATGTGCGTTGCATTTTTTAATCTTCTTTAAAAACTTGACAATACATGACAACACTGGTATGTTAAAAATATAGTTTTTGTGAGGTATTTATGGTTAACAATAAAGAAAAACATCAAATAGCGTTTTGCGTTTCAGCCGTTACATTCTTAGCTGGGTTATCATTAATCGCAACTGCAATTGCAGTGGGTACCGTACCTGCTATAGCTGCTTGTCTAGTGATAGGAGGAATTTTGACTGTCTTGTCTGGTGTGCAAGCAGTAGAAAGCTATTTATTTTTACGAAACAGCGAGAAAACTTTGAATAAACTGATAAGTAATATACGCGATGAACCAGAAAGCAAACTTTTTATAGAAAGGATTTTGCAACCGTTCATTGAACTTTTTAGTGAGCTTAAGCAACATAATTAAAGTACACTAAGCTTTAAGCATAGAAACCACTTTATCGTAACTTGGCAATGATTCAATTTCTCCAATTGCAGCTAGAGTGGTTTTTTCATGCTGAGATAACAATTCTTCTGCTGCTTTTTTTACGTTAGCAGTGGTAACTGCACTAATTTTTTCTATTAATTCATTTTTACTGATGTACCTATTATAGTTACCGTAGTAGTGTCCCAATGTTTCAGCACGTGAGCTAACACTTTCGCGTGACATTAAAATTTGGGATTTTACTCGCTCTTTCACTCTATTTACTTCTTCTTCCTTCAGATCATCTGTAGACAACTTCTTCAACTCTGTCGTTATAGATTTTAAAAGCTTATCTAAGTTACTACTGTCTGTACCAGCAAAAATGGAAAACATTCCTGTATTAGTATAGCTGGAATTAAATGAATAAACAGAGTAAGCTAATCCCTGCTTTTCCCTTGCTTCCTGAAATAAACGTGATGACATTCCGCTCCCTAATATAGAATCAAGCACTTGAAACGTGTGATATTTATCGTCATGGCGAGAAACACTAGGTAGACCAATTAGCAAGTGTACCTGATCTAATTTACGATGTTCTAAATACTCACCACCAGTACAGCTCGCATTTTGGCTTTTTTTCAGCTTTTTAGAATGAATCTTTGAGAGAAAATCTTTGGTTAATGCAACAACTTCTTCATGTTCAACATTTCCTGCAACGGCAAATAGCATATTCTCACCAAAGTAATGCTCATTTATGTAATTATCTAGATCTCCTCGAGTAAAAGATTTTACAGTATTTTGCGTGCCTAAGATTGACCTACCAAATGGTTGGTCTTTATAAGCTGCCTCAAAATATTTGTCGAAAATAATGTCACTTGGTGAATCATTAGTTTGAAAAATCTCTTGTATTACAACACCCTTCTCACGTTCCAATTCATCTTCTGGAAACGTGGAATTCATCAATATATCTATTAATATATCAATACCAGTTTTTATGTCTTTCTTGAGGACTTTTGCATAATAGGTGGTGCTTTCCCTACCGGTGCTAGCGTTGAAAACTCCACCTATGTCATCAAAAGCTTTTGCAATTTCAAAGGCAGTTCTTGTCTTCGTCCCTTTGAAAGCCATGTGTTCTAAAAAATGGGATATTCCATTTTGCTTTGCACTTTCTGCTCTACTGCCAACACCAACTCGTATGCTTAAAGCTACGGAATCAATATCACGCACCTGCTCAGTTATTATGCGCAGACCATTATCTAATTTTGTTACCCGGGGTATATTCATCTCATATATTCTTCTAAGTTCTCTTCTGCAAAATCCCAATTAATCAAATGATCAAGGAAAACTTTTATGTAGTCAATTCTACGGTTTTGACAATCTAAATAATAGGCGTGCTCCCACACATCCATAGTGAGTAGTGGCACTTGGCCATAAATTATTGGCAAATCTGCATTTGGAGTCTTGGTGATTTTGAGCTTTCCTAACCTACCTTTTTCGAGCACTAACCATACCCATCCACTGCCAAACTGGCTTACTCCATGACTCGAAAATTCTTCATAAAATTTATCAAAGCCACCGATATCGTCTTGAATTTTTTTTGCTAGAAGACTACCATCTTTAGGCTTACCACCACCATTTTTTTTCATTGAATTCCAATAAAAAGTATGGTTCCAAACTTGTGCTGCATTATTAAATATAGGCAAGTTGCCGCTATTACCATGCACTTTTGTTATTAATTCCTCAATTTTTACATGTTGATAATCCGTATTTTCAACTAGCTCATTGAGTTTATTTAAATATCCTTTATGGTGCTTATCATAATGAAAATCTAAGGTTTTTGCAGATATATAAGGCTCCAAAGCTGTTTTATCGTATGGTAATTCAGGTAAAGTAAAACTCATAAAAACCTCTTTATTTCTAACCTACTTGGATGGTAGGGCAATATATGCTTTTGTGCAACATATAATTAATAGCTAAAACATTTAGGTATCTATTGCATTATTCTAAATTATACTACAATAACGATTATTATATAAGCCATAGAAATGGATTAAATGCAAAAGTTACTTGACACCCTTCGCCAACCCCCTTATCATGAAACTGAAGCTATTGTATTTGCTTTCGCCAATCTGCAGATTAAAAGGTAAGGATTACTTAATGTATCGGCGTCTTATGTTCAATTTTTTGCAGTATATAGATACTGTATGTCTTTACAAAACTTCATCTACATCTAGGTTTTTATCTAAATAAGCTGAACGCGCTTATAAAGCGTTACAAGACATCAAAAAATGCCAATACTCGACAGAGATAGTAAAAGACTAGCTA
>NZ_JAPQLN010000107.1:37639-48014 GCF_028981745.1 Wolbachia endosymbiont of Drosophila tristis
CTTATAAAGCGTTACAAGACATCAAAAAATGCCAATACTCGACAGAGATAGTAAAAGACTAGCTAACTCGGGGGTTCTTTGTCTTTTTTTTCTGCTTAGTAAATTTCTTAAACATTTGCAGCGTAAGTTAGTTGCAATTAAAAGCGGCTGAATCTCGCTTGTCAAGCGTTTAAAACATAAAAAACGCCAATATTTTAAAGCGGATAATAACCCCAGGGCTTCTTTTGCCTTTTTTTCATTTGGTAAATTTCTTAATATTTACAGCTAAACAACAACCGTCATCCCGCTACGTGTTAGCGGGATCTATGCTTTGAGATACCGCGAATGAATCGCGGTATGACGGTGTAATGATGGTTAAGTAATTCGTCATTCCGCTACGTGTTAGCGGGATCTAGAGATACCGTGACGGTATGACAAGGGAGAACAGTTGTATTCCTGCACAATTTATTCTCATGACAAAAACGTCTTAACTTTCTCTCTACTTTTTCTGGGTAAGGTCAATTTTGTGAAAAAATGGATTGAATTATAGGTAGATTTGGCTATTATTTGTAATACATGGGTATTGGATAAAATGTTTGAATTTAGTTCTGTGCTGCTAGCTCGAATTCAGTTTGCCTTAACAATAGGCTTTCACATTATATTTCCTGCTTTCACGATCGGGCTTGCAAGTTTTCTAGCCTTTTTGGAATGGTGTTGGCTTAAGACTGGTGATACACGTTTCCGTGATGTTTATAAATTCTGGATCAAGATTTTTGCCGTTGCTTTTGGCATGGGAGTGGTATCTGGAGTTGTAATGTCATATCAACTTGGTACCAATTGGTCGATTTTTTCTGACCGCATAGCCAATGTTCTCGGCCCTCTATTTTCCTTTGAGGTTTTAACAGCCTTTTTTCTGGAGGCATCTTTTTTGAGTATTATGCTATTTGGATGGAATAGAGTAAGTTCTCGTATGCACTTTGCTTCTACTTGTATTGTTGCAGTGGGAACGCTTATTTCAGCTTTTTGGATTATTGCGGCCAACAGTTGGATGCAAACACCCGCTGGATTCACGATTGGTGAGAATGGTCTCCTATATCCAACCAATTGGTTAGAGATTATTTTTAATCCTTCTTTCCCTTATCGCTTTATTCATATGGTAACAGCAGCCTATCTTACAACAGCTTTTGTGGTTGGTGGTGTAGGAGCATTTTATCTTTGGAGAAAACGACATGCTCCTCAAGCAAGAATTATGCTTGGTATGGCAACCATTATGGTAGCTTTAGCTGCACCATTTCAGCTGTTCATGGGAGATAGGCATGGATTAAATACACTAAAGCATCAACCTGCTAAGATTGCTGCAATGGAAGGTATATGGGAAACCGAAAAAGGGGCTGGCTTACTTTTATTTGCTTATCCGGATCAGCAAAATGAAATTAATCACTACGAGATAAAAATTCCTAATCTTGCCAGCTTGATCTTAACACATGATTTTTTAGGAGAAGTAAAAGGATTAAAGGAATGGAAAAAAGAAGATAGACCACCTGTAGTATGGGTATTCTGGTCCTTCCGTATAATGGTTGGAGTTGGAATTTTAATGATCATAATTGGGTCAGTAAGTGTTATACAGTATCTTCGTGGCAAATTATTCCAAAGTTGTTTCTTACATGGGTGGTGGATATCAATGATGCCGTCTGGGTTCATAGCGTTACTTGCAGGTTGGTTTACTACTGAAATTGGCCGTCAACCTTACACTGTATATGGAATTATGCGCACAATTGAATCATTTTCATCTGCGATTACCGGTCCTCAGGTTGCATGGTCTTTGATTGCATTTATCGTTATGTATACCCTTATATTTGGAGCAGGTAGTTACTATATTCTGAAACTTATATACAAAGGAATTCCTGTCATTAAAGAAGAAGAGCAATTTTATAAACACGGTATTGGAGCTTCAGTGATTGATGCTGGTACATCTGGAAAGGACAACAATCATGTTTGATTTCTCTTCCTTAATTAATTTACCCCTAATCTGGGGATTACTAATTGCCATAGCTGTTTTACTGTATATTTTAATGGATGGGTTTGATTTAGGTATTGGTATTTTACTTCCTTTTGCACCGTCAGATAAATGCCGTGATCACATGATAAGCTCAATTGCACCATTTTGGGATGGAAACGAAACATGGTTGGTATTGGGTGGTGGAGGGTTGTTTGCTGCTTTTCCTCTTGCATATTCAATATTAATGCCTGCTTTTTATATTCCAATCATTATTATGCTGCTTGGCCTTATAGTGCGCGGAGTATCCTTTGAGTTTCGTTTTAAGGCAGAAGGAAAATACAGGCGATTATGGGATTATGCCTTTCATTTTGGGTCACTTGGTGCTGCATTTTGCCAAGGCATGATTTTAGGTGCATTTATACATGGTGTAGAAGTAAACGGACGCAACTTTTCTGGTGGCCAATTTGATTGGGCAAGTGCTTTTAGTGTAATGACAGGCATTGCTGTGATATTTGGATATGCACTTTTAGGTTCTACATGGCTCATAATGAAGACAGAAAATATAACACAAGAATGGGCACGCAAGGTTGCTTCTTATACGCTTGGTTTTGTAGGTATTTTCATGGGACTAGTGAGTGTAGTGACACCATTTTTAAATGAACGTATTAAAAACTTTTGGTTTAGCATGCCAAATTTTTATTATTTATTTTCTATTCCATTACTCACATCTTGGCTATTTTTCATGCTGTGGTTTGATCTTCAGAATACTAAACGGGAGTACCGTCCATTCTTTCTCAGTATTGCTATTTTTTTATGGGATATTTAGGTTTAGGAATTAGTATCTACCCATGGATTATACCTTTTCAATATACCATTCTGGATGCAGCTGCTTCTGGGCCAAGTTTATCTTTAATGCTCATTGTTATAATACCGCTTTTACCAATCATTTTAACTTACACTGGTTATTGCTATTATGTCTTTCGTGGAAAATCAAATTATGAACACACATATTAAGGAGTTAGTGACCTTATGGTTAAAACGTTACCCTTAAATCAAGCAGTCGTTCAGGCAATGGCGTCAACTCAAGAGCCTTCATTAGCAAACCCTCCTATGGATTTTCTGAAAAGTTTTTGAGTATATTGTATTTTTAATTTGTAGAATAAGTTTTTTTCCTTTTTGCATGCTAACCAAAAAGGGTTCTGTCATCCTTCTTGTCATATAAGTAGCTTGACGCGGGCATTCAGTTTTCTTTATAATTTTCTTTGTGAAAGAACAAAAATGCTTATTTGTAACCATAGCTGGCTTACCAAATGCTGGGAAGTCTACATTAATTAACAGCATCATAGGCAAGAAAATTGCAATTGTCACCCCTAAAGTGCAAACAACAAGGACGCAAATAAGGGGTGTTGCAACATGCAACAACACACAAATTGTCTTTACTGACTCCCCAGGAATTTTCTCAGCAGAAACAAAACTTGAAAAAGCTTTAGTCAAATCTGCATGGTCGGCAGTTAAGGAGAGTGACATCACTTTGTTGCTTGTTGATGTAAGCAATTATTTGAAAAATATAGAAAGAATTAAGACTATATTTATGCGGCTGCAGCGCACAAAAGGCAGATGCATTTTGGTTATCAATAAAACTGATTTGGTAAAAAGGCCTGAATTAAAGATGGCGCATGAGCATCTGAATTTGCTTTATAAATTTGAAAAGGTTTTTATGATATCAGCATTAAAGAATGATGGACTTTCTGATTTGATGAATTACTTGTCTGAAGTTGCATCGGTGAGCCCCTGGTTTTATGAAGAAGATCAAATAACCGATTCCTCGACAAATTTTTTATCAGCAGAAATTACGAGAGAAAAATTATTCTTGAACTTGCGTGAAGAATTGCCATACTCTACAGCTGTTATAACTGAACAATTTGAGGAAAAAAAAGATAAGAGTTTAGTCATCAAACAGATCATATTTGTGTTGAAAGATAGTCATAAAAAAATAGTACTAGGAAAAGATGGCAGTAATATTAAAAAAATTAATATCGAAGCGCGTGCTGAACTAGAAAAATTATTTGAGTGCAAGGTACACCTCTTTTTATTTGTGAAAGTGCGACCTTGGATCGACCGTCCGGAGGAGTATATAGGCAATGCTTAATTCTTTATTGGTATTTGATATTGAAACTATACCAGATGTAAATTCCTGCAAAAATTTACTCAATATTAGTGATGATAGTAGTGTAGAAGAGAAGAGGGATGCATTAACAAAATATCATCTTGAAATAACAAACGGGCAAAACTCTTTTCTGCGTCAGCCTTTTCACCTTGTTGTAGTTATTAGTTTTTTACTTTGCAATATAAGCTACCAGAGTGGTTATGAGGTGTTCACACTGCAAGAAATAAGATCTGGAGGCACACTAAATTCCAGTGAAAAGGAGCTAGTGAAAGGATTTTTTAACTACATATCAGAGAAAAAGCCAAGATTAGTTTCGTTCAACGGACGCACTTTTGATATACCAGTGCTGAAGTATCGTGCTATGGTCCATGGCATTCAAGCAGAATATTTTCATAAAGCTGGCGATAAGTGGAATAGTTACAATCAGAGATATAGCAGTGATTGGCATTGTGATTTGCTTGAATCCCTCTCTGATTTTGGAGCTTCTGCGAGAGTAAAAATGAACGAAGTTTGTGCAGCATTTAATCTTCCTGGTAAGATTGGAGTTGATGGGTCACAAGTTATGGACTTATACGATAGCGGCAAGATACAAGAGATTCGAGATTATTGTGAAACAGATGTAATTAACACTTATTTGATTTACTTAAGGTTCATGCATCATCAGGGAAGGATTACTACTGAAAGCTACAACAAAAGTGTGGAAGAGCTACTTTTAGAGTGCGAAAAAAAAGAATACCTAAAGAAATTTAAAGAAGAATGGCAAATAACTTGTGGTGGAAAATTTTACTTCCATAGAATAAATAGTCGAGTTATAATGCACTAACAAGCGAACCTCTGTACTAAATTTTGGTTAATATACACGTTGAGCATATTAAGAAAGTTGCTTTTAAGGTATTGCATTTTACTTTTATTTTCGTTATAAGGTTACTTTAAGTTGAATTTTCAACATTTTTATACTATTTACATTTAAGATATGATTTCGAAATTTTTTGGGGGCACTTCATGAAAAAGTCTATGTATACTAGAACTGCTCTAGTTTCTTTATTAACTTTATGTTCTTTCAGCAGTTTTGCAGCTGACTTTCCTGATGAGAGTATGAAGGAAATAAAAAAGCAAGAGAGCACAAAAACTTCTGGAAAAGTGGAAGTTATGAAAACATCAAATAAAAAACTGAAAGAAAAGATGGACAGAATATGTAATGCTGATCCAAGAAAAAAAGCTGAAGAGCTTAAGAAAAAAGAGGAGCTAAGATTAGCAGCCGAGCAGAAGAAAAAAGAGGAGATCAGGCTAGCAAATGAGAAAAAAGCAAAGCTTATAGAGGATTCAAAAGCGAAAGCTCTAAACGCTAAGAATTCTAATATAGAAAAAGGTAAAGTTTCAAAAACTAAGCGTTCTAAAACTAAGAATGCTAAAGTTGAAGCTAAAGATGTAAAGAAGGATATAAAAGTTGTTAACAAAAATACAGAGGAAAAAGGTAAGGCAAGTCCTGTTGTTTCAGTTGGTGGAGTTGATATTATCGATACCAATCAAGGGCAAAGTAATTTAAGAATAACTTTTGGTGGTGTTGTTGATGCTCAAGGTTATGGCAAAGCTGGACCAAGTGGCGCAGATTATAAACGTTATAACGTTATGCCAAACAGATCTACAGAGTATTATAATGCCACTCCAGATATAACAAGAGGAGCAAATCCAATATTCTATGAAGGAATAGGAAATATTGGTGATTACAGCAACGATATGGGTATGATTGCTGATGCAATATTGCACCTCAGAGCAGAAAATAAGAATGAAGATTTAGGTCTTCTTTATGGTGCTGACGTGCAGTTTCATGTTCCAGTGACCGAAGGTAAGGGAGCTTCACAGGGTGTTTATGCTGCAAAAGGCAGAAGTGCGCATGTGTTTGTTAACTCAAAATATGGTGACGTGAAGCTTGGTTACCAATTTGGTCCTGAGGCTCTGATGAGGCTTGATGCAACAAGAATTGCGACTGTTGACGGAGCTGCAGATAGTGACTGGTTCAGAAAAGTGAACTTAGAAGGAAGCGCTGCTAGCTTTCCATTTTATGTAACACCACGTCTTTACACTGAAAGTTTTTCGAGTGAAAGTGAAAAATTCTCTTTCCGCATGGCAGGGAAATATAACAAAGGCGTTATGACTACACTGCCATTTAGAGTTGCTTACTACTCACCAAATTATATGGGCGCAAGATTTGGTATCAGCTACTCACCTCGTTATGATAGTGGTTTGTTTACTGTAAAAGAAACAGTTTCAGAAGATAAAGGCGGTAAGATAGAACATAAGGAAACGATAAAGCATGTCGGCCCAGACTATGAGCACATAGTAAGTGCTGGTGCATCATATGAATATGACTTTGATAAACATAACATAAAAGTTAAAACTTCTGCAGTTGGTGAATATGGCTTTCCAAAGCAACCAAGTAAAGATAAGCATCTTTATAAGGAATTTGTGGAGTATAATGACCTGATGGGTGTTAATTTTGGTGTAAGCGCTGATTATAAGATTAATGAAGATCAAGGCGTAAAGTTTGCTGCCTCTTTTGCATACTTGGGCAAATCTGGTCAACCGAAGGGTATTAAAAAATTAATTGGTGATACCTACACGGAAATTGATAGTAAAGATGCTACTGATGGCAAAAGAGTGGAAGGGCTGAAAGCTCAATTTGGTAAAGATAGTATAGATACCATGTATTGGACTGTAGGAGCTGGGTATCAACATGAGAATATCTACACAAGTTTGACGTATTTTGGCAGCAGAATGAATGACAAAGATATGCTTCATGATGGTGCACTTGGCGTTCAATATGATCTGTCTCCTGCATGCAGTAAGAGCAAATTTGTTCCTTACGCAGCTCTCCATTATTTTATGACTAACGAAACAGGTAAGCTGAAAGATGAGTCTGATGCTGATGTACCTTCTAACCAAGGAATTCTCCTTCTTACTGGTGTGAAGTTTTCTTTCTAACCAGCCAGTACACACCACAGTTAACTGTGGTGTATTCTTGTCTGTTAGTGTTTATTTGTCGATCAAATAAACATATGGTGTCCTCTCTCCTGTCATCCCAGTGCGTGACACACAACTGTACGAACATTGTGATTTGAGGACACTCCACCAAGAAGGATGTCATCCCAGTGCCCAGACACTGGGATCCAGCTTTCCATGCAACTTCATCAAAAGCGTTTATTCAGCATAAGATCAGCCACTTTTGATGCTCACCAAATCAGTTTGCTTACTTACAAGCAAAATTTCCTGGATTCCAGTGTCAAGCACTGGAATGACACCCTATGGTCACCGGAATGACGCTTTATGGCTACTTAGATGATGAGAAAAGAACACACTGCCCTTATTCTACTGGCCGTATAGCTACTTTCAAATTTAATCAATTAAGCAGGAGGCCCCTATGCAAACCACACTAAAAAATCATTTAGCTGGAGAATTACTTACCACCGCTACGTGCTGGAAATTAAAGCTCGCAGGTGGAGAAGTAATGGGATTCACTGACTATGATGAAGATTTAAATATTGATAATATACTCTATAAATCTTCAAGTGGATTTACAGCCAGTAGTATAATATTAAACAGCGATTTGAAAACTGATAATCTAGAAATTGAAGGGATATTAAATAGTGCTGATATTAAAGAAGAAGATGTTTTATCAGGAAAGTACGACTTTGCAAATATTGAAATATTTCTTGTGAATTATAAAGACTTGACCCAGGGAACAATGAATCTACATTCAGGAATTTTTGGTCAAGTGACATTAAGTAGTGGAAGATTTATTGTTGAAATTAGAGGGCTTTCAGCAAAGCTTGAGAGAAGCATAGCAGAATTATACTCTCCTGCATGCAGAGCACAATTTTGCGATGATAAATGTAAAGCCGATACTAAAAAATTTAGTAAAATAAGTACAATCACTAAAGTAATAGACGAAAGAAGATTTGAAGACACGAATTTAACTGAGAGTGATGAATATTATAAGCACGGAGTAGTAAAATTCTTTGGCTCAATAGCGTTTGAAGGTGTAGTAAAAGAATATAAAAATAAAGTAGTTACGTTGTTTACTTCGCCTCCATACCAAATTTTTGCTGGAGATAAATATTCAATACTCGCAGGTTGCGATAAAACATTTCCAACTTGCAGAAGCAAGTTTAACAATACTGTGAATTTTCGTGGTGAACCCTATATACCAGGTTTTTATATTGTTTAGCAGTACAATTTTCAATATTATGAATAAGCATGGAAAGGTGGCTGAGTGGTCTAAAGCACACGCTTGGAAAGCGTGCACATATGAAAATATGTCGGGGGTTCGAATCCCCCCTTTTCCGTATGTTACTTCTAGAATAGTATAAAACCCCCGGTCGCGCACACAACTGTACGAACATTGTAATATGGTACAATGTTACAACTATGCGGTGGTAATTTACGATAAATTCATGTAGCCATTTCAAATTTAGCCATACCAATGTCAGTAAATTGATTAAGCAAATAACACTTGAGTAGCAGTTCCTTCCCACGATTAATTTCAGATTTGTTCCGAAAATTAAACCCGAATGTTTGTTTCAGTCGCGAGAAAAAACTTTCTACATAAGATCTTTTTCCGTAGTTTGTTTGCCTTTTCCACCTCTTCATTCCATCTTCGCTGTATGACTTTATTAGTCTAATTGCAGCATTTCTCTCTGCCATACTTTGGATGCTCTGCTGCATTGTTTTTTTGGAGGAATTTTTGTCTTTATGCCGCATTCATCACACAATTTATAGAGTTTATGTCTGTCATATGCTCCATACGCGTCAAGTTAAGGAAATAAAGGTATGAAAGAGATAGAATAATAAGGTATAAGTTCTCCCAGAAATACTTTTAGTGAGAGAACCAATGAATAAAATAACTAGCTTATCAAAAAAGCTCAAAGAATTTTTTAATGAAAAAGCAGACAAAATCTCAATTACAACAAGGTTTATAAAAAGAAAGAGAAAGCTAAAAGGTTCATCGTTCGTAAAAGCCATGGTCTTGGGTAATATAGGGGTTGATAATTGTAGCGTAGAAACAATGTGTCAATTACTAAACGAGGACTCGATAGATATAACAAAACAAGGTTTGGATTTTAGATTTACTGAAGAAGCAGTGGAATTTATGAAAAGGATGTATAATGAATCTGTGCTTCTCTTCAAAAATATCTTGCAAGTTGATTGCAAAATCTTACAGCAATTTAATAGTGTTAAATTATTGGACAGTAGCTATATTACTCTACCTAACAGTATGGAAGAGATGTATAAAGGTTATGGTACTAGCTACAGTGGCTATGAAAGCAATACTAAGTCTGGAATAAAGTTACAATTAGTTTTCGACTACATGAATCAGATAATAGACCAACTTAATTTAACGGAGGGAGTAAGATCAGACCAGGGATATAGGAAACATTTAAGTAATATATTAAGCAATGATTTGCTAATATCTGATCTCGGTTATTTTGTGCCAAGTTCTTTTAAACAAATCAATGAAATAGGAGCTTATTTCATAAGTCGTTATAAATCCGATACCAACATATATGATGTAGAAACAAATCAAAAAATGGAGTTATTAGAATGTTTAGAGGATAAGTTATTTTTAGAAAACGAGGTATTGTTAGGAAAAGAAGCAAAAATTAGAGTAAGAATTATATGTCAGAAACTAACTGAAGAACAGTCTATGGCCAGAAGAAGGAAAGCTAATAGATTAGCAAGATCGCAGGGATATACATCCTCTAAAAGAAATCAAAAATTGTTGAACTGGTCAATATTTATAACTAATGTTCCAGAAAATAAAATTAGTGCTGAGCAAGTATTAACGATTTACAGAGTAAGGTGGCAAATTGAGTTATTATTTAAATTGTATAAAAGCCATATCAGACTTGATAAGCTAAAAGGAAAGCCATGCAGAGTATTATGTGAACTATATGCTAAATTGTGCGCAATTCTTATATTTCACGGCATAGTTGGTTGCACAGAAGTGAAAAAGAATACAGAACTTAGCTTAACAAAGGCATTTATTGAGCTAAAAAAGCGGGTTATAGAGTTATTTTTAGCACTAAAGAATAAAGTTAATAGTTTGAAAGTTTTTCTTAAAAAGCTTACCATAACTTGGTCTCGATTTTCATTAAAAGACAAGTACAGAAAAACTAGAGTATCTACCTTAACTTCCCTGAATTTACTTACAATCTCTTAACTTGACGCGTATG
>NZ_JAPQLN010000108.1:0-9222 GCF_028981745.1 Wolbachia endosymbiont of Drosophila tristis
ATAAAGTAGATAAGCCTAAACGCCATCATGTCTTTAGGAGAGTTTGCTAATGAAAGTTCTTAAGTTGACGCCATTGGCTGAACGGATACGATTTATTTCAGTGCATGAGCTGGTCCTTTTCGGGTTTTAGCGCTGTGTACATAACTGCACGAACGTCTAGTTTAGGGGTAAGAAAAATTAGGGCCCGCAAATTAATCCAAACACATAAGTGTAGTGTTACCACCAAATGCTGTAGTGTTAACACTTACAACTTTTTCTGTAGAAAAACGCTGTAAATAATGAGGACCACCAGCTTTTGGCCCAGTGCCAGATAGTCCTCTACCACCAAATGGTTGTATCCCAACTGCTGCACCTATCTGGTTACGGTTGATGTAGACATTTCCAACTGATATTTTTTTACTTATAGTGTCAATTTGACTTTGTATACGACTCTGCAAAGAAAACGTAAGCCCATATCCAGTACTATTTATATCACTTGTAACTTCATTTAATTGTGACTTGTTAAAACGTATGATATGTAAAATAGGACCAAATACTTCTTGCTTTAATTGCGAAATTTTTTGTATCTCATAAATATATGGAGGAAAGAAATAACCATTATGAGAATTTGTATCCATGGGTACTTTAAATAACAGATTTGAATCTTCGTCCTCTGACATTTTTTGCGTATGTTGAGTTAGCATATCGATAGATGCTTTGTCAATTATTGGACCAATATCAGTGCTAAGTTGTATTGGGTCACCAATCTTGAGTTCTTGCGCTGCACCGCATATCATTTTTATCTGCTTCTCTGCTATGTCCTCTTGAATAAACAGCACTCTAAGTGCAGAACAGCGTTGACCACTGCTACGAAACGCAGAAAGCAAAGCATCCATAGCCACTTGCTCTAAAAGAGCAGAGCTATCAACTATCATAGCATTGAGCCCTCCTGTTTCAGCAATAAGTGGCACAATAGGACCATCCCTATTTGCAAGCATTTTATTGATTATTTGAGCAGTTTGTGTTGAGCCAGTAAAAGCTACTCCGGCAATTCTATTGTCTGGAACTAATATTTTGCCTAAATATCCACCATCCCCAGGAATGAGGTGTAACACATTCTTTGGTATCCCAGCTTCATGTAGTATCTTAACAGCTTCGTAGGCAATAATCGGCGTTTGCTCTGCCGGTTTTGCCAGCACTGCATTACCTGCTGCAAGTGCAGCTGAGACCTGCCCAATGAAGATAGCGAGCGGAAAATTCCACGGTGATATGCATAAGAAAACTCCTCTGCCTTCAAAAAAGATGAAGTTATCTTCACCTGTTGGGCCCGGCAATTTTTTCCAGTCGCTCAGTTCATTTTTTGCTATCATTGCATAATAACGCAGAAAGTCGATTGCCTCTCTTACTTCTGCTATTGCATCGGATAAAATTTTTCCTGCTTCCACAATCAGAATGTAAATTAACTCTTTCATTCTTTCCTCAAGCAAATCTGCAGCTTTTTCAAGGCATTTAGCGCGCTCTTCTGCTGAAACATTCTGCCACTTAGCAAAAGCACTGTGTGCTATTTCAAGAGCGTTTAAAGCTTGATCGCTTGTTGCACTTGACACTTCTCCAATTACATTTTCCAAATGTGCAGGATTCACTACTTCGATAAATTCAGCATTATCAAATAGTGCTTTTCCATCAATTATTGGTCCAATTTGCCACTTTTTTTCACTAAAACCCTTTATATCATCTGCAAATTGTGAGACTATCACAGAATCACTAATATCCATCCCCAAGGAATTTTTTCTTTCTGGTCCCAAAATATCTTGTGGTAATGGAATGCCTGGATGAGGTTCATAATTAAAATTTATAGCTTTTTCCAGTGGATCTGAAATTAACTCATCGATTTTAACGTTAGGATCACTTATTTGATTAACAAACGAACTATTAGCTCCATTTTCAAGAAGGCGTCTTATAAGATAAGGCAACAAGTCACTATGTTCCCCAACGGGTGCGTAGACACGACAGCTAACATTTGTTGCAAGCTCTGACATTGCATAATCATATAAGTCTTTTGCCATTCCATGTAAGCGTTGAAATTCAAATCCAGGGTGGTTTTTATCAGCAAGTTCCATGATAGAAGCAAAAGTATAGACGTTATGAGTTCCAAAGCATGGGTAAAAGCTGTTTGGTTTACTCAAAAGTTTCTGTGCGCACACGAAGTAAGATACGTCAGTATAGCTTTTTCTTGTAAATACTGAGTAATCATTTAATCCCAATTCTTGCGTACGCTTGATTTCTGAATCCCAATATGCACCTTTTACAAGCCTCACCATAATTTTGTGCTTTGATCGGATAGCAACATCTTCAACAAAGTCAAGAACAGATAAAGCGCGCTTTTGATATGCTTGCACAGCCAAGCCAAGCCCTTCCCACTCAGAAAGTGATTCATCAAGCCGTAATTGTTCAAACAAGATTAAGGACATTTCAAGCCTTTCTGTTTCTTCTGCATCTATGCATAATGAAATGTTGTATTTTTTTGCTTCATGACAAAGCTCTAGCAGTTTAGCTCTCAACTCTTCAGCTATATTATCGAATTGACCAAATTCATAACGTGGATGTAACGCAGACAATTTGATTGAAACTCCATGCGATTTAAAACAATCATTTATTTCAGTGGATTCACCTATAGCTTTTATTGAGTGCATGTATGAATTAAAATACTCTTCTGCATCTTCAGCTGTGTGAGCAGTTTCGCCAAGCATATCAAAAGAGTATAAAAACTTACTATTGTCATCTAGTTTTGCATACCTTAAAGCTTCTTCTATGGTTTCTCCAACAACAAAATGATTACCAAGCATAGACATTGCTTGTTTTACTGCTTTGCGAATGATCGGTTCTCCTAAATTCTTAAGTAACTTAGAAATTGCGTAATAGAACTTCGAATCGCCTTCATTATCTCTCAATATACTGCTACCTATCATCAAGCTCCATGTGGAAGCATTGACAAACAACGAAGAAGAGTGCCCTAAATATTTATTCCATTCCTGATTGGCAATTTTATCTTTGATTATTTCGTCTATTGTATAATCATCTGGTATTCTAAGTAGTGATTCAGCAAGGCACATCAATGCTATTCCTTCATCATTGGAAAGCGAGTATTGCTGCATAAAGGAATCTACAATACTTAATTTATTGTGTTTGATTTTTTCAATAACTTGTTTTGCAATATTATAAATTCTATTTTTTGAATCAGCCGAAAGCTCTGCTTTTTCTACAAGATAACGTATATAACTCTTTTCATCAGTACGATAAAATCCTTGTAAACGTTTTCTGAGTTCATTAGGTTCTTGTATAGAGCTTATCATATATAATTATCTCCAAAAAATACTCCGACACCATATGTATGGTGAAATTATATCATAACTTTGCGCAGAGCAAACTGCTATTTACAAAGGGATCAGGGCTGGCTAAAAGAAGTCCATGCAATAACTTCACTAAATCAAAAAGATTGTGCAAGTATGTAGCTCAACACTCCACCACACATCAAGTATTTAGTCTCAGTTGCGGTTTGTACACAGCATTTGAGTTGAATTGATTGTTCAGAATTATCCTTTCCTTTGATGATACATTCTAGATTTCCACCTGGCACTATTTCACCTTTTATGCTTATTACCTTACTACCATCAAATATCTTTCTGGTTATTCCATTTTGGAATATAAGTGGAAGAACACCCATACCAACTAAGTTGGACCTATGTATACGCTCAAAGCTTTCTGCAATTACAACTTTAATCCCCAACAATAAAGTACCCTTTGCTGCCCAATCCCTACTTGAACCTGTGCCATACTCCTTTCCTGCTACAATGATGAGAGCTTCCTTGTAGCGCATCGCCGCATCAAAAATTGGCATAGTTTCTTGAGAAGGAATATATTTTGTATATCCACCTTCGGTGCTAACCATTTCATTTTTTATTCTAATGTTAGCAAAAGTTCCACGCATCATTACATTGTGATTACCACGGCGAGACCCGTATGAATTGAAATCCCGTGGTTCAATTCCAAGCCCTTTTAAATATAGACCGGCAGGACTACTCGAGGCAATATTTCCCGCAGGGGAAATATGATCAGTAGTTATGCTATCGCCAAACATTGCTAATATTTGTGCACCCTTTATATCGATTTTATTATTTTTAGGTGATAAGTTATCAAAATAAGGCGGATTTTGTATGTAAGTACTGTTTGCATCCCAATTATAGATTTCACTTTTTTCACACTTTATCTTCCGCCAATGTTCATCACCAGAAAAAACATCCTTATACTTTTGTATAAACATCTCACGTGTTACCACACTTTTAACACAATCTTCGATTTCATTGTTTGTTGGCCATATATCTTTGAGATAGACATCATTTCCATTCTTATCTTTGCATATTGAATCTTTTGTCAGATCAATTTGCACAGTACCAGCAAGTGCATATGCAACAACAAGTGGCGGAGATGCCAAGTAATTAGCTTTGACTAACGGATGAATTCTTCCTTCAAAGTTACGATTGCCAGATAAAACTGCAGCAACGGTTAAGTTTTTGTTTTTAATGCCATCTTCTATATCTTTATTAAGTGGACCAGAATTCCCAATGCAAGTTGTGCAACCATATCCAACTAGATTAAAACCCAAAGCATTTAGATCTACCTGCAATCCAGACTTTTCTAAATATTCTGTTACAACTTGTGACCCTGGAGCAAGAGAAGTTTTAACCCAAGGCTTTGATTTTAATCCAAGTTTAATTGCATTACGAGCTACAAGACCTGCAGCAATCATCACACTTGGATTTGAAGTATTAGTGCAGCTTGTTATTGCTGCAATAACTACACTTCCATCTTGGAGTTTATCGCTTTCCTTTGACTCATTAACTGAAAATGATTTAGAAAAAGACTCTGCCACTTGTGAAAGAAAAACCTTATCTTGTGGTCTTTTAGGACCAGCCATTACTGGCTTCACGCTCGATAAATCAAGTTCTAGTGCGTCAAAAAATGCTAACTCATTATTGCCACGCCACAATCCTTGCTCTTTCGCATAAGCCTCAACTAACTTAATCAGCTTTTCTGGTCGCCCTGTTAAATGTAAATAATCGAGTGTTTTCTGATCAATTGGAAAAAACCCACAAGTTGCACCATACTCTGGGGCCATGTTTGCTATAGTGGCTCTATCTGCCAAAGATAAATAATCTAAACCATCACCATAAAATTCTACAAACTTACCAACAACGCCTTTTGTTCTTAGGATATTGGTAACCGTCAGCACTAAATCAGTCGCAGTTACTCCTTCCGGCAGTCTGCCAATTAATTTAAATCCAACTACTTCTGGAATCACCATACTAATTGGTTGACCAAGCATCACAGACTCAGCTTCTATGCCTCCAACACCCCAACCAAGAACTGATAACCCGTTAACCATTGTAGTATGGCTGTCAGTACCAACTAAAGTATCAGGATATATGACTCCATCATTATTACACACAACTTGCGCTAAATATTCAAGGTTCACTTGGTGGCAAATCCCTGTGCCAGGCGGCACTACTCTAAAATTTGTGAAGGACGATTCTCCCCACTTTAAAAATTGATATCTCTCCAAATTTCTTTTTACTTCTAACTCAACGTTCTTACTGAATGCGGAAACACTTCCATAACTATCTACTTGAACAGAATGGTCAATCACAAGATCAACCGGTACAGACGGATTTATATTGCTTGGGTTTCCTCCATTTTTCTTAACATAGTCCCGCATTGAAGCTAGATCAACAACAGCAGGAACCCCTGTAAAATCTTGCATCAACACCCTTGCTGGTTTATAGCTAATTTCGTGATTAGTATGTTTATTAACGCAGTCTGCTAGTACTCTTATGTCATCTAGCTTTACGTTTACTCCATCTTCATTGCGCAATAAACTTTCAAGCAGAACCTTAAGTGAGCAAGGCAATTTAGTCACATCTATTCCTAAAAATTCACTAGCACTACTTAGGCTAAAATAGTTGTATGACTTCCCGTCAATGTTTAAAGTCGTTTTTGCATTTAAAGAATTGTTCATCCTATCACACTATATTAGTTAAAATTGGAATTACTACCGTTACTTTTTTGTTGTTGACCTTGCTGCTCATACATAGTTTCAAAATCTATAGGATCTAGCATCAGTGGGGGAAATCCACCACTACTTGTAACTCTTGCAATTATTTCTCTTGCAAAAGGGAAAAGAAAAGTAGGTCCGCCAATAAACAAAGCTTGTCTTACCTCTTCCTCACTCAACTCTTTTAAATTTTCTATTGAAAAAATGCCACAATATTTCGTCTCACAAATGAAAGCTACACCATCTTTTATGCCTTCATCTTTTACCGTTGCTTTGACTTCTATATGCAAAGTAATTTCATGAAAAGATTTTTCTTCATTCACTTCTTCTTTGTTTTTCGTCCCTTCTAATTTTGCTGAATTGATATTAACCACTACATTAATATCTGGAGCTTTACTAGAAGAAAGGAATGGCGAATTCGGATTCTCAAATGATAGATCTTTAACATATTGACCGTGAATTCTCATTTTTTGTTGTGGCATTTCTTACGTCTCCTTTAATTAAGTTGAGATATTTAATACTTTCTTATATAATATATTCATTTACAAACGAATAGCAAACCTGATTATAAGTTGATATGAAAAACATATTTTCATTAATAATTAATAATGTTCGGATACTTTATATGCCAAGGAGTTGAGTTACTATGATAGAGCTTGTAATATATGCTTTATTAGCGGCGTTCATTTTTTCACGTTTGTATAATTCTTTAGGAAGGTCAGCCAACCTCAACCTAAAAAAGCTAACTAATGTATTGGATGTAAGCCGAAGTAGAGAAGATGTAGTAGAAAACATTGAGGGTTACATTGATAGCAATGATGAAAATTCAATAAAAGTTACTTATAAACAAATATTAAAAAAAAACAAAGATTTTTCTATTTCCCACTTTATAGAAGGTTCAAGCATAGCTTTTGAATTAATAATAAAATGTTTCAATCAAGGAAATTTGTCTCAGTTAAAACCACTTCTCGATAAAGACTTATATGATAATTTTGCAGAGAAGATTAAACATCGTAAAGAGGTGCACGAGTCTATAATTGTTTCTATCGTTTCACAAAAGATTTTAGAAATAAAGCTAGTAAAAAACGCAGTGTTTATTGCAGTATATTTCCTTTCAGAGCAAATTAACTTCGTTAAGAACAATGAAGGAGATATAATATCAGGTAGTACATCCACTATTAATAAAGTTGAGGATGTATGGCAATTCAAAAAAAATGTTAATTCATCAGACCCAAGCTGGTTGCTTGTTTCTATTCACTATAAAAAGACAAGTAACGATAAGACAAATGATAAGTAAGATGAGTTTTATTTGAAATGGAAAGCAAGCTACGCGAAATAGTACTTGACACTGAAACGACAGGTCTTGACACTGAATCTGGTCATCGAATTATTGAAATAGGGTGTGTGGAATTAATTAACCGCATTCCAACAGGTAAAGTATTCCATCGGTACCTTAACCCAGAAAGAGATATACCTTATCACTCGTTTAAGATTCACGGTGTTAGTGAAGAATTTTTAGAAGATAAACCATTATTTTCAGATGTTGCACTTGAATTTCTTGACTTTATATCTAATGATATTTTGGTAATTCACAACGCTGAATTCGATGTTAAGTTCCTTAACATGGAGTTAAGCAAGCTGAATGCTAGGTTAATTTCCTCAGACAGAGTGCTAGATACATTACCTCTTGCGAGGAAAAAATTCGCAGGATCACCTGCTTCTTTGAATGCATTATGTAAGCGTTTTGATATATCGCTAGAGAATAGAGAATTGCACGGAGCACTAGTTGATGCTCAATTGCTTGCAAAGGTATATGTTGAACTTACAGGAGGGTTACAAACCTTTCTGTTTGATAATGAATGCAATCAGGACAGTAACTCCACATTCGTTCAGCATAAAGTACGTAATCTAACTCCCAGAGAACATTTACCAAATAGTGAAGAAATTGATGAACATAAGAAACTGTTAGACAAAATTAACAATACACTTTGGAATAAATATATTGAATAGGTTAACCAATAAAGATACAATTCAATTTTACTGAGAGCATTCTAATGGTAAGGTTTATAAGATTATTATCTAATGTGCTAGCAGCATTAGCAGTTGTTTTTTTAGGTTATTGTTATTTCACTAAAAAAGGCATATTTGCCCCAGCAGCGATTCACAACGCAGAAGTTAAGATAGGCGGAGATTTTTCTTTAATTAATCAGGACGGACAGATCTTGCGCAGTAGTGATTTTAAAGATAAATACATGATGATTTTCTTTGGGTTTTCCTCATGCAAAAGAATTTGCCCTATGAACCTTGGAATAATTTCAGAAACACTTGCAAAGTTAGATGAGAAAACTAACAACAAGCTACAAACATTCTTCATCACAGTCGATCCTGAGCGCGATAGCACGGAAAGACTTAAAGAATTTCAGCAGCAATTTGACCACAGAATACAAATGTTAACTGGTGAAAGAGAAAAAATAGACGAAGTAATTGCAAAGTATAAAGTATATGCTAGCAAAGTTGGTGGAGAAGAAGAAATCAACCATTCTTCAATAATGTACCTTATTGGCCCTGGAGGAAAATATGTTACACACTTTGCAGCTGATTTAAATTCAGACGAAAGTCAATCTGATAAGATTTTGGCTGAGATAAGAAAATACGTAAACTGAATTATAGATTTTTCTGTTAATTAGTCGAGCATGCAACTGCATGAGCATTATGATTTGAGAGCAATCTCCATGGGAAGACACACACAACTGTACGAACGTTGTAGTTTGGGAGCAATTCCCACCAGTGGGGTGTCATCCCAGTGCCCAGACACTGGGATCCAGCTTCTATGCAACTTAATTAAAAACGTTTGTTTTAGCGTAAGACAACTACCTTTAGCTCATCAGCTCAGTTATAAGCAAAATTTCTGGATTCCAGTGGGCTTTGTTGCATCGCTACTTATGAAAGGCTAACTATAGTTAGGATTATAAGTAACCTATTGAAAATCTTGTTTTTTTTGCAATCAATCTGATCAAATTTAAGAATAGTAATTTATTATTTACATTAATAAATTTAATTCTATTGAAAATAGCTAAAGCATTGAAATTCTTGAATTTTAGCCGGATTAGTGAGTGGTAGTGAAATTTCTTTTA